>JANMNE010000378.1:0-16977 GCA_031373785.1 Ilumatobacteraceae bacterium | reverse complement strand
GTAGATATCGACCTGTTCTCTGAGGATCAGATGCAACAACAGGTCGAATGGCCCCTCGAAGACGGGGGTTGCCACCGCAAATGCCATACGGGTTCAGGCTAGCTCGCCACTAGCCTGGCGCGCCGTGACCCGCGTGCTCTCCTGCATCCAACCCACCGGCGATGTCCATCTGGGCAACTACCTGGGCGCGCTGCGCAACTGGGTCCATGGCCAGCACGACGCCGACGCCTTCCACGGGATCGTCGATCTCCATGCGCTGACCGTGACCGAGTCGCCAGGCGTGATCGGCGAATCGACTGTCCGTCTGGCGGCCATGTTGTTCGCCATCGGGCTCGATCCCGATGTGGCCACGGTCTTCGTGCAGAGCCACGTCGTGCAGCACAGCCAGCTGTGTTGGGTGATGGAGTGCACGGTCTCGTTCGGCGAGTTGAGCCGGATGACCCAGTTCAAGGACAAGTCATCCAAGCGCGAAGGCGACTTCATCTCTGCTGGGCTGTTCACCTACCCGGCACTGCAGGCTGCCGACATCGTCTTGTACGACGCCGAGGAGGTGCCGGTCGGTGAAGACCAGCGCCAGCATGTCGAGATCACCCGCGACGTGGCGATGCGCTTCAACTTCCGGTTCGGCGACACGTTCGTGATCCCGAAGGCAGTGACGCCCAAGGCCGGGGCACGGGTGATGGACCTGCAGGACCCCACGTCGAAGATGAGCAAGTCGGCCGACAGCGATGCCGGCTGCATCATGATGCTCGACGACCCGGCCGAGGTTGCCCGCAAGTTCAGGCGCGCCGTGACCGACAGCGACAACGAGGTCCGCTTCGATCGCGCCACCAAGCCCGGTATCTCGAACCTGCTGGAGATTCTCGCCGTGTGCACCGATTCGACCCCGCAGGAACTGGCCGACCAGTACTCCCAATACGGTCCGTTGAAGACCGACGCGGGCGAGGCGGTCGCCGAGATGCTGCTGCCGATCCAGGCCCGCTACAACGAGTTGATGACCGATCGCGGCGAGCTGTCGTCGCTGCTGCGCAAGGGTGCCGCCAAGGCCGGTGAGGTTGCCGAAGCCACGCTGGAACGGGCGTACGCGGCAATCGGCTTCCTCCCCCGCTAGGCAAGTCACCAAACATCCGGCGACAGCGCCGAATCGGTGACTTGCCGACGGTACGCCCACGCCGCGACGTTGGGAGTCTGGCGCCCGCCTGTCGCCGTCGCGTCCGCCGACGCGCCTCAGATGTCGTCAGATGTCGTCTGCCTCGCGTAGGGAAGATGCGGCTCGACCTCGGCCGAGCACGAGCTCGATCGTGATCTCCGACGAGCCTGCTTCGACCAGCAGATCGGCACCGAGACGTTCGTGGTCGTGGTAGCGGCGGAATCGGTCGGACCGTGGGCCGACGACGGTTGCCACCACCCGGCCGAACGTGCCGAGACCCGAATCGAGCTTGCCGACGTCGTGCAACAGGGCGCCGGCCATCTCGTCGCGCGACCAGGGGCCACCACCGAGTGATTCGAATCGGTGGGCGACGGTGATCGAGTGCCGGCGATCTGCCGTCGTCATCCGGTGCCACAGCACCGTCTCGCCGTCCAGCAGGTGTGAGTCCGCCCACGCGGTCTCCGCGGCACTCGGCTCACGACGCGACAGCGACGTGAGGAATCGGCGCGACAGGTGGATGAGGTTCATCTGCCGAGCGCCCGCGGGTGAGCGGACCGATAGACGTCGAACATCCGCTCCTGGCTCACCTTCGTGTACACCTGAGTGGTCGAGATCGATGCATGCCCCAGCAGTTCCTGCACGATGCGCAGATCCGCGCCGTGATCGAGCAGGTGGGTCGCGCACGAATGCCGCAAGACGTGCGGCGAGATCTTGTGCCCGATGCCGATGCGGTCGCCGTACTTCTTGACGATGGCCCAGGCGGCCTGTCGCGAGAGCCGCGCCCCGCGGAGGTTCAAGAACACCGCCTCCGCATCGCCGCGGCGAGCCCATCGCTCCGGTTGCAGATGCGGCCGTCCGGACGGTCCGAGCCATTCCGCCAACGCCGCTGCGGCATGACGCCCGTACGGAACGATCCGCTCCTTCGACCCTTTGCCGAAGAGCCGCACCAGCTGCTCCTCATGGTCGAAATCGCCGAGCGACAGTCCGCAGGCCTCCGAGATTCGTGCCCCAGTCGCGTAGAGGAACTCGAGCAGGGCGCGGTCGCGCAGTCCGGCCGGTTCGGTGGTGATGGGCGCGGCGAGCAACGCGGTGACCTCGTCCTCGGTCAATGGATGTGGAATGCCGGCGGGGACGCGGATCCCCTCGATGTCGGCGCTGGGGTCGTCACGACGCACGCCCTCCTCGGCGAGGAACCGGTGGAGCATCCTGATCGCGGCCACCTGGCGGGCCACCGACGATGCGGCACCTCCAGCGGCACGGCGGGCGCTGACGAACGCATCCAAGACGGCACGGTCGACATCGAGCAGCGTCGCTGAGTGCGCCGCCAGCCATGCGCAGTAGCTGGTGAGATCGCGCCGGTAGGCGGCCAAGGTGTTGGCCGACCTGCCGCGTTCGGTGGCCATCCACGACAGGAACTCCTCGACTTCCAGAGGAAGCATCGCCGCAGACGCCGACATCACGACACCGGTCAAGGACTGCCTTCGCGCAAGCGCCGATCCACCAGCAAGAGCCCGATGACGGTCTTGGCATCGTGAATCTCGCCACGGACGACCATGTCGACCGCTTCGGCCAGCGGCAGGCGCACGACGTCCATGTGCGATTCCTCCGGACCGTGCACGTCTCTCTCCACGTCGACCAACTCCGTCGCGAGGTAGATGTGCAACATCGAGTCGGTCATGCCCGCGGAGGTGTAGAAGTGCGTCAGGAACTCGAGGCGCCCGGCCGACAGACCAGCCTCCTCGATCAGCTCGCGTTCGGCGGTGACCTCCGGCGGTTCGTCGGCGATGTCCCGCATCCCCGCCGGGATCTCCAACACGTACCGATCGAGCGGCCCGCGGTACTGACGAACGAAGACGATCGTCGCAACCCCGTCGTCGTACAGCAACGGGATCACACCGACCGCGCCAGGAGAGCGGATGACGTCGCGCTCGAACAGCTCGCCGTCAGGCGCCTCGAACGTGGCGACGGCCACATGCCAGATGTACCCCTGATGCACGAGCCGGTCGCCGAGGTGACGAAACGGCGGCAGCTCGCTCACGCGACAGACGAATTGGTTTCGTCGACGACGAACAGGTGTGGCGCACGCGACTCGCGACGGGCCAGCGCCGCGTACACCAACTCGCGAAACAGCGGATGCGGCCGGTCGGGGCGGCTCTTGAACTCGGGATGGGCCTGTGTGCCGACCCAGAACGGATGATCTTCGAGCTCGATGAACTCGACCAACCGGCGATCAGGCGACAGCCCACTGCAGCGCAAGCCAGCAGCTTCGAGCTTCGGCTTCAACTGAGCGTTCAACTCCCAGCGGTGGCGGTGGCGCTCGCTGACGACCGGCTCACCGTATGCCCGGTAGACGCGGGTGTTGGGCTCGAGGATCGCGTAGTACGCGCCGAGCCGCTGGGTGCCGCCCTTGTCGACGACGTCGCGCTGATCGTGCATCAAGGCGATGACCGGGTGCGGTGTGTCGGGATCCATCTCTGTTGAGTTGGCGCCGGCCAGGTTCATCACGTTGCGGGCGAAATCGATCGTCATGGCCTGCAGACCGAGACAGATACCGAGGCACGGGATGTCGTTCTCGCGGGCAAACCCGGCGGCCGCGATCTTGCCTTCGAAGCCGCGCTCCCCGAACCCGCCGGGGATCAACATGCCGTCGAGATCGCCGAGTCGGCCTGCCGCCAACAAGCCCTCGACATCTTCGGCTTGGATCCAGTCGATCTCCACCTTCGCTCCATGGTGAAACCCGGCGTGCTTCAAGCTCTCGACGACCGAGAGATACGCGTCGGGCAGGCTGATGTACTTGCCGATCAAGCCGATCTTCACCGGCTTGGACGCCTCTTCGATCATCGAGACGACGGTCTTCCACGGACCCAGGTCGACCGGAGCATCGAGGCGCAGCACGTCGCAGACCACCTCGTCGAGGCCCTCGTCGTGCAGGATCAGCGGCAGCTCGTAGATGTTGCGGGCGTCGGCTGCGTTCACCACAGCGCGTTCGTCGACGTCGCACAGGTTGGAGATCTTGCGCTTCAAGTTGTCGCTCAGCGGCTCCTCGCTGCGACACACGATCACGTCGGGCTGGATGCCGCGGCTGCGCAGTTCGGTGACCGAGTGCTGCGTCGGCTTGGTCTTCTGCTCCCCCGACGGCCCGATGAACGGAACCAGTGTCACATGGAGGTAGCACACGTTGTCGCGACCGGCTTCCTTGCGGAACTGACGGATCGCCTCGAGGAACGGGAGGATCTCGATGTCGCCGACCGTGCCGCCGACCTCGGTGATCACGACATCGACATCGTCGCCCGCCAGTCGATTGATGCGCCGCTTGATCTCGTCGGTGATGTGCGGGATCACCTGCACGGTCTTGCCCAGGTAGTCACCCCGGCGCTCTGCGGCCAGCACTGCCTGATAGATCGAACCCGTCGTGGCATTGGAGTTGCGGGTCAGTGGCTCGTCGATGAAGCGCTCGTAGTGCCCGAGGTCGAGATCCGTCTCGCCACCATCGTCGGTGACGAACACCTCGCCGTGCTCGAACGGATTCATCGTGCCCGGATCCACGTTGATGTACGGATCGAGCTTTTGCATCGTCACCCGCAGGCCTCGCAACTTCAACAGCCGGCCGAGGGATGACGCGGTGAGACCTTTTCCGAGGGAGCTGGCAACGCCTCCGGTCACGAAAATGTGCTTCGGCATTGGAAAAAGACCTCCGTCTCAGGCGAACTGACAACGGGACTGCAGCATACCGCGCCGCGAGCCGCATGCGCGGATCCCGCGTCAGTGATCTATCCCGGCGAGCCGCAACACCTCGCCGACGCTGTTGTCGACGCGTGGTGGGAGTGTCGGGAGCAGGAGCGTGCGGATCCCGGCACGCACGGCGCCGCTGTCGGCGCGCGGATCGTCGCCGACCATCACCACCTGCTCCGGACCAAGTCCCAGCGACTCGCAGGCCGCCTCGAAGATCCGGTGATCGGGCTTCACGAAGCCCGCCTCGAACGACAACGTGTACGTGGTGACGGCATCGGCCATCGCATGCTCGGCGAAGACGGTTCGCACGTCCCACCCTGTGTTCGACACGATGCCCACTGCCATTCCGTGCTGGTGCAACGAGTGCAGCGTCGCCGCCGCTCGCGGGTACGGGACCCACGCATCGGGTGCGTGCATGTTCGCGTTGATCGCTTCACCGAGACCTTGCCCGAACTCGTCGGCCATGCCGTACAGGATCTTCCACCGCTGCGCCCACACCGCCTGGTCGAGATCGCGGGGATGGGCGAGCTCTTCCGGAGTCATGGCTGCCGAGTCGATTCGATGTGCCAAGGCGACCACGTCGTCCTCAGCGATCTGCAGCCCGAGCCGACGTGCCGATGCGCCGATGGACAGTGCCAGTGGGGCGTGCGCGAACAACGTGTTGCCGAAGTCGAACAGCACGCCTTTGACCATGGACGGGGGAACGGTCACGGCGGAAGCGTAGAACTAGCCTGCCGAGATCATGATCCGGGGTTTGCGCACGAACAGGTTCACGCTGTGCGCAGGGCTGGGATTGCTGACGGTCGTGCTACGCGCCCCGACGTTCGTGTCGAGGTTGTTCGACCCCGACGAGGCGGCGATCGGAGTGCAGGCGATGGTCGTGCGCGCCGGTGGGACGTTGTACACCGACATCTACGATCGCAAGCCGCCCCTTCCGCCGCTGCTGTACGCAGCGTCGTTCGCGATCACCGACTCCACCGACGTTCGTCTGCTGCGGGTGCTCGTCACGGTGCTGTTGGCGGTGTGCGCTGTACTGGTTGCGATGGACTGCCTGCGGCGATGGGGACCCAGCCAGGCGTGGTGGGGTGGGGTGCTGATCATCACCGGCGCGATGGCGCTGTTCCCGGCCGATGCCGGCGCGGCCAACTACGCACACTTCGCGTTGCTACCGGGCACGGCGGCCATCCTCTGGTCTCGACGGGGCACGCTGCCCACCGCGATCGCCGCCGGCGTGGCCATCGGCGCGGCCGTGCTCACCAGGCAGAGCTGGCTGCTGGGGGTCGTGCCCGGGTGCCTCAGCGTGGGGCTGCACGGGCGCTGGCGCAACGTCGTGCCGTTCCTGGCCGCAGCTGCTGCCACCGTCGCAACCACGGGCTTCTACGCACCTCTCGGCCGGTTCTGGGAGTGGAACGCGACCAACAGCCCCGGCTTCGTCTTCGCTGCCACGGGAATCTGGTCGGCCATCGGCAGAGGGCTCGGGTCGGTCGCCGGGTTCGTGGTCTTCCATCCCGTGGTCATGCTCGCCGTCGTCCTTGGTGCGGCGGGTGTCGTCGGCGCCGTCCGTCGCCGACGGCTACCGGCCGACATCGACCTGTGGATGTGGGTCGCATCGGGTGTCGCCGCGTGGGCGGCGGGGTTGCGATTTTTCGGCCACTACTGGTTGCAGGTCCTGCCGCCGCTGGTGTTGCTCGCGGTGCCGGTCGTGACGCGGTGGGTCGGTCGATCGCGCGTCATTGCCATGGCCGGGATCGGCGTGCCCGCGGTCGTGGCGTGGGCGTTGTTGTTCGTGCCGGGCTCGTTCCACCATCGTCCCGACCCGGGCGAATTGGCTGACTACCTCCGATCCCACACGACCGGCGCTGACCACGTGTTCGTGTGGGGCTCGTATCCCGAGGTGTTGCTCGCCGCTGAGCGCCTGCCTGCCGGAGGCCTCGTGCACACCGATTTCGTCGTCGGTCGGTCCGGCGGCCGCGACGATCCGACCAAGACGCTGACCAGCGCAATCCCCGGTGCGGTCGACATCATGCTGAGGTCGCTGACGGCCACCCGGCCTCTCCTCATCCTCGACACGTCCAGTTCACCGAGACTGGGATACGAGAGGTATCCGACCGCATTGGTTCCGGCCATCGATCGATTCATCCACGACGGATACGTGCAGGTCGCGGTGATCGACGACGTCACGGTGTGGAAGCGTCGATCAAAGTGACTGCACCGCCCGTTCGGTCTGCCTAAGCTGGCTCGGATGGAAAGCCGCCAGTTGAGGGATTGGATTCCCTCCGAGGCGCAGCGTGATCTGACGGAAACCAGCCCGGCCCCGCGATCGCATTGGTTGCGCGAGCTCGTGATCGTCGTCGTTTTCTATTACACGTACGAACTGGTCCGCCGGTTCGCCCACCTCGGCAAGGTGCGCCCGCGGGCGTTCCGCAACCAGTTGTATCTCATCGACTTCGAGCGCTTCTTGCACATCTACACCGAGTCCACCGTGCAGAAGGCCTTTCTCAGCGCACGATGGTTCATCAAGGTGATGAACGTGTACTACGGCACGCTGCACTTCATCATCACCGGCGGGTTGCTGCTGTGGGTGTACCTCCGCCGGCACGAGCACTACCGGCAGTACCGGAACTTGCTGGGCATGACCACCGCCCTGGCGCTGATCGGGTATTTCGCATTCCCGCTCGCTCCACCACGCATGTACCCGTGTCACGACTGCTTCGTCGACACCCTCGACACCATCGGTGGCCTCTGGTCGTATCACTCCAGCGCCGCGAAGGCGATCGCCAACCCGTTCGCGGCAATGCCGAGCCTCCACTTCGGGTGGGCGCTGTGGTGCGGCACGCTGCTGTGGTCGTTCGCCCGGCACTCAGTCGTGCGCATGCTCAGCGTGATCTACCCGGCGATGACGTTGTTGGCGATCGTCGTCACCGCCAACCACTACTGGCTCGATGCCGTCGGCGGCGCAGTCATCTTCCTCGCCGCCAGCCAGACGCTTCGGATGCTTGGCGGTCGTTACCTACGAAAGGCGCAGGCGGTCGGCCAACAGGTCAGCGGCGTGGACCCGGGCTGAATCGCCTGCCTGCTCGCCACTCAACATGCGGGCGATCTCGTCGACGCGGTCGGCCCCATCGACTCTGCCGGCAGACGCGGTTGTCACCTTGGCCACGACCCGCTTGGTCACCATGATCTGTGAGTCGGCAAGCGCGGCAACTTGGGCGAGATGGGTGACCACCATCACCTGATGACGTCGGCCCAATCGGGCCAGCGATTCGGCGACGGCCGTTGCTGCGGTCCCGCCGATACCGGCATCGACCTCGTCGAACACCAGGGTCTCGGGCGCTTCGGTCAACACCAGGCGGAGTGCCAGCATGGTGCGCGCCAACTCGCCGCCGCTGGCAACTCTCGACAGCGGCAACAAGGGCAGACCGGGGTTGGCCGCGATGAGAAAGGTGACGTCGTCGCCTGGCGCTTCGCTGCCGACCGTGATCTCCATCTCCGCATGCGGCATCGCCAGTGAGCGCACCACGTCGCGGACCGAGGCGGCCAGTCGCCCGGCACCGGCCCGACGCGTCTCGGCGACGGTGTGAGCGACGTCGCGCTCATTGACGACGGCCTCCGACCGTTGCCGCTCCAGCTCGGCCACGCGGTGCTCGTAGCCATCGAGTTCAGCGAGACGTGCCTCGGCCTCGACCTGGAAGCCGATCACGTCGGCCAACGTGTCGCCGTACTTGCGGCGCATGTCGCGCAACAGTTGCCGGCGCTCGCGGATCTCGGCAAGCCGTTGGGGGTCTTCCTCGAGCCGTTCGTTGAACGCCCGCAGATCGTGACCGATGTCGGCCAGCTCGGCTGCAACGGCGTGCAACCGGGTGCCGAAGTCGTCGAACGGGGCGCGTCCGCCGAGTGCTTGCATGGCCAGGCCGATGCCATCAGCAGCGGCACGGTCGCCCCCGTCGCGGGCACCGGATTCGGCCCCGCCATCGATGAGTGCCATCAATGCAACCTGGCCGGCATCGCGATGCGCCGCTGCATCGGCCAGCGCATCTTCCTCGGTACGAAGCTGCTCGTCCTCGCCGGCGTCAGTGATTGCTGCACCGGCCAGTTCGCCGACCTGGAACCGCAGCAGATCGATCTCGCGTGCCCGAGATCGTTGGTCGCCACCCAGCGCCGCCAGCGCGGCATCGATCTCGGTCAGGCGCGCCCGCGCGGCGCGCAACGGCTCGAGGTCGGTCGAGCAGAAGCGGTCGAGCGCCTCGCGCTGTGCAGCGGTCGAGAGCAAGCTCTGATGTGCATGCTGGCCGTGCAGGTCGACCGTGCGAGCGCCCAGTTCCGCCAACGTCGTTGCCGTTGCCAACCGTCCGTTCACGTAGGCCCGCGAGCGACCATCGGTGGGGATCACTCGGGCCACGATGTACTCGTCATCACCGACCACAAAGCGACCCTCGACGCGGGCTTCGCCCGCACCGGCTCGCACCATCGCCGGGTCGGCTCTCCCGCCCACCAGGAGGTTGATGGCTTCGACCAACATCGTCTTGCCGGCGCCGGTCTCGCCGGTGAACGCGGTCAACCCCGGCAGCAGCACGAGATCGAGCGACTCGATCACACCCATCGATTCGATGTGCAGCTCATGCAGCATCTCAGCGGTCCGACAAGCCGAACTTCGTCTTCAGGATCTGGTGGAAGCGCCGCTCGCCGAACCGCACGAAGCGGGCGACGCATGCCGAAGCGCGAACGACGACCGTGTCTCCTTCGTCGAGACTCGCCGCAGTCTGACCATCGATCGACAGTGTGGCCGAGCGGTGGCCGATGACTTCGATCTCGACCTGTTCGTCGGGGTCGAGCACCAACGAGCGATCGAAGAGCATGTGCGGTGACACCGGCGTCAAGAGCAGCGCACGGTGCTTCGGCGACACCACCGGGCCGCGGGCCGACAGCGAGTAAGCCGTGGATCCCGTCGGGGTGGCGATGATCAATCCGTCAGCCGCATACGAGGTGAACGGGGCGCCGTCGATCCGTACCAGCAGACGCACCGTGTGGCCGGCCTCTTGCTTCTCGACCACACCTTCGTTCAGCGCGGTCCATGTCTGCACGTCGTCGGTACCGTACCGGTGCAACGTCGCATCGAGCATCATCCGCTCCTCGATCCGCCACTCACCGGCTTCGGACCCAGCAGCCCAACGCTCCAGCGCGGCCGTCAGCGCAGGCGGTTCGACCTCGGTGAGATAGCCCAACAACCCCACGTTGACGCCGATGATCGGAACTCCTGAACCGCCAATCATCTTCACCGCGCGCAGCATCGTGCCATCGCCGCCGAGGCTCAGTGCCAAACCGGCGGACTCCGGCTTGCGTTCGCTGACGAGATCGAGCAGCTCCAGGGGTTCGGCGTCTTCCGGTGTCATCCACGCCGAATGACCGTGCTCGGCGAGCCAGGTCGCGGCCAGCCTGGCCAGAGCCGCGGCCTCCACCCGATCGTGGTGGGCCACCAGGAGCACGTCGGTCATGATGCAGATCCTGACCGACGAAGGCGGGCATGTACAAGGAACTCGCGGTTGCCCTGGGCGCCGGTGATGGGTGAATCGATCCACCCGAGCACCTGGCATCCTCGCTCGGTCAAGGCCAACGACACCTCGTCGCACACCCGTTGGTGTATCGCCGGGTCGCGAATCACACCGCTGCCCCGATCGACCTCGGCCTTGCCGGCCTCGAACTGCGGCTTGACCAGCAGCACCAGTTCCACGTCAGGCTGGCCGACGCTGAGCATGGGTGAGAGTACGCGGATGATGGAGATGAACGACAGGTCGGCAACCACGAGATCGACCGTCCCACCGATCGCGGCGACGTCGAGGTCGCGGACATGGAAGCGTTCGAGCACTGTCACGCGGGGATCGTCGCGGATCTTGGGGTGGAGCTGGCCGTGACCGACATCGAGGGCCACCACGTGCGCCGCGCCGCGTTGCAGCAGGCAATCCGTGAACCCACCCGTCGACGCGCCGGCATCGAGCACCCGTCGGCCGGTGATGACGACTTCAAATGCTTCGAGCGCCGCATCGAGCTTGTCGCCGCCGCGGCTGACAAACCTCGAGGGTGGACCTTGCAGCACCACGGCATCAGCGGGGTCGACCAGCCGAGCCGGCTTGTCGGCAATCGACCCGTTGACGAGGACCAAATTGGCATCGATGGCGTGAACGGCCTCTGCTCTGCTGAGCACCAGCCCGCGACGCACCATTTCTGTATCCAGCCGCAGCCGCCGCGCCACGAGCTACTGCTTCGCGGGTGCCTTCTTGGCGGCAGCCTTCTTGGCCGGAGCCTTCTTCGCGGCAGCCTTCTTGACGGTGGCCTTCTTGGCCGGAGCCTTGCGGGTCACGACCTTGGCGACGCCTGACGGCCCTGCGGCCGGCTTGGCTGCAGCCTTCTTGGCCGGCGCGGCCTTCTTGGCGGACGCCTTGGAAGCGAGACCGAAGTTGCCGGCGACGTCTTCGACGCGTGCCTCGACACCATCGAGGCGCTTGGCGAAGTGGCCGAGCTGCTTGGAGACCTCGGCTTGGATCAGGCTGATCACGTGTTCGGTGGTCGCCCGGCCGCGCTCGACGAGCTGCTGCACGGTCTTCTCGGCGTCCTTGCGGCGCACCTGCCCGGCCTTGACGAATTCTGCGACGAGCTTTTCTGCGTTCTTCTGAGACATCTCGGTGAACTGTGCACCGGTGTCCATCAAGCGCTTGAGGAGTGGGGAACCTGTCATGCCCGCAGCCTACCCCTGGTCACACCCTCGTCGATCAGGACCTTTGCCACACCGGCGAGGTTCGCGGCAATCAGATCTGGCGTCGGCGACACCGATGCGCCCGGTGCCGTGATGCCGGATTCGACGTGGGCGTAGCGGCAGCCGAGCGTCGACGCCATCAGGCCGTCGGTCTCCGGACGATCCCCGACCATGACAGCGTTCCTCGACGCCGCGTCGCCAATCGTTGCTCGCACCAACGCCGCCATCGGCTCGTGCGGCTTGCCGGCAATGATCGGCGCCACGCCCGAAGCCGTGACGATCGAGGCAAGGATCGCGCCACCGCCGGGGATCGGGCCGTCGGGCGTCGGGTAGGTCGAGTCATCGTTGGTGCCGATCAGCCGAGCCCCGTTGCGGACCGCCCGACTGGAGGTCAGCATCTCCTCGTAGTCGAACGTCCGGTGAAAGCCGACGACAACGGCGTCGACGTGCTCGCCCGTCGCAGCGACGGTGACGGCGCCTCGGCCGACAACCGCCTGGACAACACCTTCGCCGCCACAGACCAGCACCCGCTCGCCGGGCTGAAGCAGCAGCGCAGCCGCATTCGCCGACGTCAACACGTCGCCGACCGCAGGAATCCCGATCGCAGCGAGCGACGCCTCCTGCACCTCGACACGAGCCGCCGAGTTGTTGGTCACGAACAGCACGCGATGCCCGGCTGCACGCAGCTCGGCGATCGCCTCGACCGAGCCTGCGATCGGCTCGTGAGCCAACCACACGACGCCATCGAGGTCGCACAACACCACACATGGCTCGTCGGCAAGTTCCTCCATACCTGGCCATGTTGGCACGCCAGATGCCAACCTGTAGGGGTGCCCCGATTCGAACCGTTCGCCGCATTGCGGTACTCCCCCGACGAGCCGCTCGACGACGTCGTCGCACCGCCGTACGACGTGCTCTCGCTCGCCGATGTCGACTCGCTGCTGGCCAGGGACCCGCACAACATCGTGGCGATCGACGTTCCGCTCGACCGCGATGGTGCCAGGCGGTACGAGCTGGCGGCACGTCGAATGGAATCGTGGATTGCCGAATGCGTGCTGCGCCGCGACGCAACCCCATCGCTGACGTTGTACCGCATGGAGTTCACCGATGAGACCGGGCGTGCTCGACACACGGTCGGGGTGATCGGCGCACTGGAGGTCGTCGACGAAGGCGCCGACGGTGTCTTACCGCACGAGCGAACCACGCCGAAGGCCAAGACAGATCGGCTCGATCTCACCCGGGCAACGCGCTGCAACCTCTCCCCCGTCTGGGGATTGTCATTGACCGTCGGGCTGACCGATCTCCTGCGCGAACCAGGCGAACTGGTGGGCCAATGCACCGACGAGCACGGTGTCGTACACCGGGTCGAGCGTGTCGATGAACCCGATCGGGTCACGGCGATCAGCAGCGCCGTCGCCGCCAACGCCGTCTTGATTGCCGACGGCCACCACCGGTATGCCATCAGCCGTTCGTATCGCGACGAGGTTCGCGCAGCGACGGGCCGGGCCGACACCGACGCCGAGCTGACCATGGCCTACGTGGCCGAGCTCGTCGACCAACAGCTCAGCATCGATCCCATTCACCGCGTGTATCGAGGCATCAGCGCCGACGCGCTGGCAGCGCGCCTCGCGGAGTTCTGCGACGCCATCGAGGCAGGCCCGATCACCACACGCTGTGCCGCCGAAGCCATCGATCGAGGGGCGTTGTGCCTGGTTCGGCCCGATGGAACTGGTGTGTGGCTGACCCCTCGCGCCCAGGCCTTCGACGGGGTCCGGGCCCTCGACGGCGCATACCTCGAGCACGCCCTCGACGATCTGACCGGTGCTGACGGCGCGCCGATCGATGTCACCTACCAGCACGGCGTGCAGCAGGTGATCGATCTGTTGCGCGCCGGTGAAGCCGATGCCGCCGTGCTGATCCGCCCGACGGGCATCGACGAGATCCGGCGGACGGCGATCGAGCGACTGCTGATGCCGCCGAAGTCGACGTTCTTCACGCCGAAGCTTCGAACCGGGTTGGTGGTGCGACCGCTCGACGTCTAGGCGACGGTGATGGCTGCGTCGAGGTACACGTCCTGGATCGCGTTGAGCAGCGCCACGCCCTCCGGCATCGGCCGCTGGAACGACTTGCGGCCCGAGATCAAGCCTTGACCTCCGGCGCGCTTGTTGATGACGGCCGTGCGCACGGCTGCCGCCAGATCGCCGTCGCCCTTGCTCTCGCCACCGCTGTTGATCAGACCGATCCGGCCCATGTAGCAGTTGACCACCTGCCAGCGAGCGAGATCGATGGGGTGATCGGTGGTCAGCTTGTCGTACACCAATTGATTGGTCTTGCCGTACGAGCTGGTTCCGAGACCGCTGAGCGCGTTGTAGCCACCGTTGTTCTCCGGCAGCTTCTGCTTGATGATGTCGGCCTCGATCGTGACACCGAGATGATTGGCCTGGCCGGTGAGGTCGGCCGACGCCTCGTAGTTGACACCGTCGACCTTGAAAGCGTTGTTCCTCGTGTAGCACCACAGCACCGTGAACATCCCGAGATCGTGCGCCTCCTTGAACGCCTTCGACACCTCTTGCAGTTGACGGGTGCTGTTGTCGGATCCGAAGTAGATCGTGGCACCGATGCCGCAGGCGCCGAGATCGAACGCCTGTCGCGCGGAGCCGAACATGACCTGGTCGGCCTTGTTCGGGTAGGTCAGCAACTCGTTGTGGTTGACCTTGACGATGAACGGGATGCGGTGCGCGTACTTGCGGCTGATCGCGCCGAGCACGCCGAACGTGGTCGCCACCGCGTTGCACCCGCCTTCGATCGCCAGCTCGACGATGTTGGCCGGGTCGAAGTACAACGGGTTCGGGGCGAACGACGAGGCAGCGGAGTGTTCGATGCCCTGGTCGACCGGCAGGATCGACAGATAGCCGGTGTTGGCCAACCGGCCGTGTCCGTACAGCTGCCCGAGACTGCGCAAGACCGCCGGCGAACGGTCCGACATGGCCAGCGAACGGTCGAGGAAATCGGATCCGGGCAACATCAGTTGATTGCTGGGCACACCGGCACACACATGGTTCAACAGCGACTCGGCATCGGCGCCGAGCAGGGTGGACACGTCCACGACACTCCTCGAGGGTTGTTCACGACCCGTGACGGGTCGGCACCGCCAGGCAGGCGATGCAGCACCGTGATCGTACCCGGCGAAGCTACGCCGCACCGAGGGCGTTGACCGCGTGTTCGAGCAACCGTTGCGCCTGCCGGCGTTTCGTCACTTCGCACACCTCGAGGGCAACGACTTCGGTTCTGCTCTGGGTACCGGCTGCACCTCGGTAGAAGCGCCGCTTGACCACGCCGCGAACCACGACATCGACGCCCGCGCCCCAATCCGGGATTGTGGGCGGATCGAACCAGGCGACCGGCACGTTGGCCGTGCCGACATCGGTGATGGTCGTCACCTCCAACGACAGCAGGCGACTCCCGGATGACAACTCTCGAAGTACCGGGTCACTCGACAAGCGACCCTGAAGAAACACAACGTTCATGATGGACGACCTCCGACGCGCCGTGACCGGCGCATGGTGTGAACTGTTCGGGGGAAGCCGCACCCTGAACGGTACCAAGGGGGTGCGCGACGGGTTGTGAGGGTGGTCGGTTCCGGCTTACCGGCCGAGGCCGCGAAGACGATCAACGACGTCGGCGAACTGCGGGTCGATCTCGTGGATCATCCCAAACAGACGCCGAGCCTTGATGATGTCGCCCGACCGATCGTGGAGGTCACCCAACACATACCACTGCCGAAGGTGGTGGTCGCGCACCTTCTTGGGAACATCGGCGCTGCGCTCCATCAGCTTCAGAGCGCCCTTCAGGTCGCCTCGGTCTGCCAGTGCGCCGGCGGCGATGATCCTGCCCTCGGCCATCAGCGCCGGCTCCGGTGAGCCCTCGCGAAGCTCGAGCCACAATTGATCGACGAGGTCGTAGCGCTTCAACGCCCGATAGCAGTCGGCGAGCACGGCGTGGTGGTTCAGGGTGCGGTCGAGTTGCCGGGCGAGTTCGAGTTCCACTGCCGCTTTGCGCCACTGGCCGGTGCGGTACAACGCCAGGCCGGCGATCTCATGGCCGAAGGCCATCTCCGGCAGATCGCGCAACACGGGTTGCACCATGCGTCGGGCATCGTCGAAGCGACCTCGATCGAGCGCGTCGGCGGCTGTTGTCAGGCGCTCCCGGTACTTCGCTGCACGTGCTGCCGGGGCGCTGCGCTCGAGGTCCTCGGCCACATCGGGTGCAAGCGCTGACGACTTGCGGCGACCGGCGGTCTTGGATGCCTCATCGGTCGGCTCCGGGCGTTGCGCTCGCTCGGTGGCCTTGCGGGCAGCGGACCGCAGCGGACCGTCGTCGACCCATTGCTCGCGCTCCCAGGGTGCCGGTGCGGCCTGCTGACGCGGCTCGCGCAACCCTCGCGCCGCTTTCACCTCGGCGGAGCGGATCTGCGCGGCACTCCGCGGTGCTTCGACGCGTCGTGGCGGTACCCGGTCGCGGCTGCTCGGTCGTCCGCTACCGGGTCGGCCGGCACCGGGGCGCGTGTCGCGGGAACGGCTGTCCGACTCTCCACGTGATGATGGGCGCGCCGACTCGTATCGCCCGGGGCGCTCGCCATCTGCGACGGGTGCTGCTCTCGGATCGCGGCGGGGCGCGTCGCGTCGCGGCGGGGCTCCTCGACGTCCATCGCTGTCGTATCGCCTCGGCTCTGGTCGTCCCCCTGCTCGAGGGCCGCTATCTCGGCGGGCCCCTGCGGTGCGGGCACCGGATGGTGCATCACGATCGGGCTCGGTGGTTCGCGCCCGGCTGTAGCTCGGGCCCGACCGTCCGGCACCCGACCGTCCGGCACCAGTTCGTGCGGGACCTCCCGACGAGCGCTCGCCGCGGGAGGAACCAGCCGCCGGTCGCCCACTGCTGTCGCTGGAACCGCGCCACGCTGGTCGACCCGTGGACTCGCCTTCGCGTCTCGGCGTCGCCGGTCGCGGACCCGAGCGTCGAACGTCGGGACCTGCGGATCGTCCACCCTGGCCGCCACTGCGACCACGGGCATCGGTTCCGCCGGCACGAGCGGGCCGGGCCGGCCGTTGCGGACGTCCGGAGTCAGATGGGCGTCGGTCGTACGGCATAGGTATTCGAGCCTAGGTCCAAAAATGCAATGAACGCCCCCCGAAAGGGGCGTTCATTGTTGAGAAATCCGGCGGCGTCCTACTCTCCCAGGGGGTCTACCCCCAAGTACCATCGGCGCTGGCAGTCTTAACTTCCGTGTTCGGGATGGGAACGGGTGTGACCCTGCCGCTATAGCCACCGAAATCTATTTGTCAAGGAT
>JANMNE010000354.1:0-9400 GCA_031373785.1 Ilumatobacteraceae bacterium | reverse complement strand
TGATCTCGTCGCGGGTCAGCGACGTGTGTTGCCGGCAGAGTTCGCCCAACGTGGCCATGCAGTCGTTCTAGCACTCAGCAGTCGTACGCAGCGCCGACGACAGTCAGCCGCCGAAGCCGATCTTGCGATCTCCCTCGGGTGTGCCGATCTCGACATAGGCGATCTTGGCCGACGTCACACCGACATCGCGATTGCGCTTGTCGGTCAACCACAGCACGTCAACCGCACCGGAGAGCGCCGCCTCGATCTGGGTCTTCAGTGCGTCTCGATCGAGATCGTCGGGCAGTTCGAGAGTCAGTTCGCGGGGAGCTTGGGTGACGCCGATGCGTACGTCCACGTCGGTCCTTTCGATGAGGGTCGCAACCATCGTAGGGACTCCACGTCGGAGTTGGAACTTTGCCGATGTCCTGATCTGTTGGAACCATGTCATTGACGCCATCGGCCCAACCGGCGATGATCGACCACGTGCCCCGCAGATCTATCGTCATCGTCGCCTTCGACGGCATGCAGCCGCTCGATGCCATCGGTCCGCACGAGGTGTTCGCCGGCGCCACAGTCGTGCTCGCGGCCCGCAAGAAGCCGGCGGCCGGCTACCACCTCACGATGGTCTCGACGCTCGGCACGCCCATCACGACCGAGAGCGGGTTGCAGATCGTCACAGCCGCGCTGCCGCAGGGTCGCCAGAAGATCGACACGTTGCTGATCCCCGGCGGCGACGGCTCGCGGACCGCTCGCTACGACGAACACCTGGTCGGCTGGATTCGCGGTGCAGCGCGCGACTGCCGGAGGATCGCGACCGTGTGCACCGGGGCGTTCATCGCCGCCGAAGCCGGCCTGCTCGACGGACTCACCGTCACCACCCACTGGGCACGGGCGCAGCAGTTGGCCGACGACTACCCGCTGGTCACCGTCGACGCGGACCCGATCTACCGACACGACGGCAACGTGTGGACGTCGGCCGGGGTGACTGCCGGGATCGACCTGGCGTTGGCCATGGTCGAGGCCGACCACGGGGCCGACGTTGCCCAGACGGTGGCCCGGTGGATGGTGATGTTCCTGCAGCGCCCCGGCGGCCAGACCCAGTTCGCCACGCCGGTCTGGGTGCCGCGTGCGACCCGATCCGCTGTTCGCGCCGCGCAGGATCACATCGACTCGCATCCGGCGGACGACCACCGCCTCGACCTGCTCGCCGAACGGGCGGCGATGAGCAGCAGGCACTTCAGCCGCGTGTTCACGGCGCAGGTCGGCGAGACACCGGCGCGCTACGTCGAGCGGGTGCGTGTCGAGGCGGCCCGGGCAGAGCTGGAGTCGACGACGACCTCGCTCGATCTGATCGCTGCGAACTGCGGTCTCGGCACCGCTGAATCGCTGCGGCGCGCCTTCCAGCGGCGGGTCGGCGTCGCGCCCGATGCGTACCGTCGGCGATTTCGTTCACCCGCCAACACCGACGCGCGGCACCTCGGCGCCGCATCCTAGAAAGGTCCACACAATGCAGGTCGCTATTCCCCTGTTCCCCCGCTTCACGGCACTCGACGCGATCGGCCCGTACGAGGTGCTGCAGCGCATCCCCACCATCGACATCACCTTCATCGGCCACCAACGCGGCGAGGTTCGCAGTGAGAACGGCCTACTGGGCGTGACCATCGATGCGACGTTCGAGGAGCTCCCCAATCCCGACATCGTCGTGTTCCCCGGTGGTGTCGGAACCCGCCAACTGATGCACGACGAGCGGGTGCTCGACTGGGTGCGAGCCGCCCACGCGTCGAGCACGTACACGACGTCGGTCTGCACCGGTTCGCTCGTGCTCGGTGGTGCCGGCCTGCTCGACGGGCTGACGGCGACGACCCATTGGGCTTGCTACCCCGAGTTGGAAGCAACCGGAGCCACACCGACTGCGCGGCGCGTCGTCGAACACCTCGATCGGCGGATCATCACCGCGGCCGGTGTCTCCAGTGGCATCGACATGGCCCTGCGCCTCGTCGAGTTGCTGGTCGATCGCACCGCCGCGCAAGCGGCGCAGCTGATGATCGAGTACGACCCCCAACCGCCGTTCGACAACGGTGCTCTGGCCAAGTGCGACGACGTGATCGTCACCCGCGTGATCGAGTACGCCCAGATCCGCAAGTAACCGACCGAGAGCGCGATGCGATCGGTCCGAATCGGGCAGCCCCGGAAGGCTACGTAGGGAAAATGGGCTGCCCGGTTCGTCGCTCCCGATCGCGAACGCTCGGCAGGCTCAGAACGTCGTGGCGCAGAAGGTGTCGCCCTGGGGCAACGATGCCTCGGTGCTGACGTCGGTGTCGCCGCACAGCGCGCCGAGCATGCCTTTGACCATCCCGCGGTCGACCGCGCAGATCACCGGATGCTCGATCGCCACATCACCGAACGGGCAGTGGTTGTTGACGATGCGCAGTTGGTTGTTGCGCTGGTCGGCGTGCGCCGCAAATCCGTGGGCCGTGAGGGCGTCGGCAACGGCCTGCATGGCCGAGCGCAGGCTGCGCTGGCCGGCGCCGACATCGAGCCCCGACATGCCTGCAGCCATCGCCTGCCCGTACTCCTGGCCGACCTGTTCGGCCATCGCCTCGGCCTGGTCGCTTGGCAGCAGGGCCAGCGCCTTGCCCAACAGCGACAGCACGAGATCATCGCTGCGCACCGGGACGTCGATCGAGACGTTGGCGACCGAGCGATAGCGCTTCGACGGCCGACCCGCGCCAGCGCCCTCCGCCCGTTCGACGGCGACCTCGAGGTAGCCCCCCGCAGCGAGGCGATCGAGGTGGTGACGGGCCACATTGGGGTGCAGCCCGAACTGTTCGGCTACCTGCGACGCCGTCACGCCCGTCTCGTGCTCGCGGGCGAACAGGTAGATACCGCGACGCGTGGGGTCGCCGAATGCGTTGGTGATGGCGGAAACCGTCGCGGTGAAGGCACCTGATGCCATCGACGCACTGGGCGGGTTCGCAGCCACGCCGGTATTCTACCTATCCGCGTAGTGGTAATTCGCTGCGCCCCGTTTCCCCCGAAAGGTCACCATGCCGGCAACCACGAATGAGCAGATCTTCGAGGCACTGCGCCCTGTGGAGGACCCCGAGTTGCGGCGCTCCATCGTCGACCTCGGCATGGTCCGCAACGTGGTGCTCGACGACGACGGCGTCGCCGCGATCCAGATCGCACTCACGGTCGCCGGCTGCCCGCTGCGCAACGAGATCACCAGTCGGGTCACCGCCGCTGTTGCCCCGCTGCCCGGTGTGCGCAAGGTGACCTTGGACTTCACGGTGATGACCGACCAGGAGCGCGAAGCCGTGCGCACGATGCTGCACGGCAACCCGGGCGCCACGGCCGGTCAAGGCCAGGCGCACGGACACGCCGAAGGGCGCGCCGTGCCGTTTGCCGAGCCCGGTTCGAAGACCCGCCCGCTGCTGATCTCATCGGGCAAGGGTGGCGTCGGCAAGTCGAGCGTCACCGTCAACCTCGCCGTGGCTCTCGCCCAACAGGGCTACTCGGTCGGGATCGTCGATGCCGACATCTACGGCTTCTCCATCCCGCGCATGCTGGGCGCTGACCGCGACCCCGTCGTGATCGACGGCATGTTGGTGCCGCCGGAGAGTCACGGCGTGCGCTGTATCTCGATCGGCTACTTCGTACCGGAAGGCCAGGCGGTCGTGTGGCGCGGTCCCATGCTGCACAAGGCGCTCGAGCAGTTCCTCACCGACGTCTTCTGGGACGAGCCCGACTTCTTGCTGATCGACATGCCGCCCGGCACCGGCGACATCGCCCTCAGCCTCAGCCAGTACCTGCCGCGAGCCGAGGTCTATGTCGTGACCACCCCGCAGCCTGCAGCACAGAAGGTCGCCGCGCTGTCGGCGGCGATGGCCGCGAAGGTCAACATGACGGTCAAGGCCGTGATCGAGAACATGAGCTGGTTCACCGGCGACGACGGCAAACGGTACGAGATCTTCGGCGAAGGTGGCGGCCAGGAACTGGCCGATTCGCTCGGTGTCCCCCTGCTCGGCAAGCTGCCGCTGGTGCCCGAGTTGCGCGAGGGCGGCGACGATGGCATCCCCATCACCGTCGCCGATCCCGACAGCGAGTCCGCCAAGCTCTTCCACGAGATGGCCCGGCGCATCGCCGTCGAGTTCAAGTCCAAGAAGGTCTTCAACGCCGCCCTGAAGATCAGCTGACCTCCCTCAGATCCCGCCGCCCCAGTCGGGCGCGAGGTGAGTACCGCCACTACCGATATCGAACCCGACCGCTCTGTCTGGAATCACGACCCGGGTGAGCCGGGCGCCGAGCCGTTCTGCTTCTTTGCCTCGGTCAACGCGGTCACATGGCGATGGATCTCATCGAGCAGGTCGGTGTTGGCCTTGACCTGGCGCGTCAGCTCGGTGTTCTCGTTGAGCAGCTTCGTGTCCGCCTCGGTGTTCTTGTACGTGTGCATGGCCAGTTCGGAGGAGATGCTGTCCGCGCGCTTGGCGGCAATCAACAGGATCGCTCCCTGGAGCCCGGCGACCATCGACAAGAACAGGTTCAGCAGGATGTACGGGTAGGGATCGAAGCCCTTCTTCCCGTGACTCCCGCCGATCGCCAAGATCGAGTTCACCACCGCCCAGACGCCCATCGCGCCGAGGAACCCGAACACGAACGGCCACGAGCCCATCCCGTTGCGCACACGATCGGCGGCCCGTTCGCCAAGAGTGAGCTCTTTGTCCTTGAACGCTGGGTGGCGGCCCCACATGGACCTCGGTGGACGGGTGCTGGCGGCTTGGTTCATACCGCAGCATATGAACGCGTACCGGCGGCGATCAGTCGCGGGCCTCGGCTCAGTCGCCCCAGTGGCGCTGCTCGATGAAGGGGTCGCCGTACATGTGGTAGCCGTTGCGCTCCCAGAAGCCGGGCTCGTCGCTGTCGCGGAGCTCGAGGGATCGCACCCACTTGGCGCTCTTCCAGAAGTACAGATGTGGCACGACGATGCGCACCGGGCCACCGTGGATCGGCTCGATCTCCTCGCCCGCGAACGCATAGGCGACGATCGCCTCGTCGGTGGTGATGTCGGCGAGCGGGATGTTGGTGGCGTAGCCGAACTCGGCGTGCTCCATCACGTGGGTCGCACCCGCCTGCACACCGGCACGCTCGAACAGGTCGCGCACGCGCACACCGGTCCATGAGGTGTCGAACTTGCTCCACTTCGTGACGCAATGGATGTCGAACGTGAGGGTCACCGACGGCATCGCCTTCAACTCGGCGAGGTCGACGGTGAACGGCCGATCGGCCAATCCGTTGATCGTCAGGTTCCACTCACCCGGTCCGTAGGTCGGCACATCGCCGACGTGCAGCACCGGGAAGCGGTCGGTCAGGTATTGCCCCGGCGGCAGTCGGTCGGGGTCATAGCCCTTCTCGATCAACTCTTTCCGGTTCCGATCGAAAAAGCCCATACCACATAGTCTGCCCAAGTGCGCCACCGTTACACCTGCGCGTACGCTGGCGGCCAATGAGCAGCATGCCCCCTCCGCCGCCACCGATGTCGCCGCCCCCCGGCTACGTCGTCTACGGCGCCACCGACGCCCACTCGGGCTCCATCCAGGGGATTCGGCGGATCACCAAGGCGATGGTCGTGCTGCTGTGGATCTACCTGCCGCTGCAGCTCCTCGGCGTCTTCGACCTCCTCCGGCTGGCCGGCCAGGCGCAGAAGTACCTCGACGGCGCGATCAGTGAACAGCGCTTCAAGGACTCGACGACCGTCGGGGTCGGCGCCGGCGCGCTGCTACTGGTCGTCCCGATCGCCGTGCTGACGATGATCTGGATGTACCGGATGTCGGCAAACCTGCGTGCCCTCGGCCGCCCGGGACAGACGTGGGTTCCGGGCTGGGGCATCGGCGCATGGTTCGTGCCGCCGTGTGCCGTGTATGCCGTGCCGTGGTTGATGTTCAAGGAGCTCTGGAGGGGATCGGACCCCGACCTCGTCCGTGGCGATCCGGCATGGAAAAAGGGCCGCGTGCCGCCCATCATCACATGGTGGTGGGTGCTCTACGGCCTGCTGCCCATCTTCGCACTGAGCTCGGACGGCCAGTTCGTCGGTGCGCTTCGCTCCGACAAGAGCACACGGGCGGTGGCCCAGCGCACCCACGACTACGTTGCCAGCGGCATCGTCTTCCAAGTGCTCTCGATGACCGCGACGGTTGTGTACCTCGTGTTGGTTCGGCGCCTCTCGGCACGACACATGACGGCCATCAACGAGGCGTGATGCTGTACCTGGTGCGCCACGCCAAGGCCGGCAGTCGTCACCACTTCACCGGCGACGACCGACTGCGGCCTCTCAGCGCGTCGGGGCGACGCCAAGCTGACCTGCTGGCCATTCGCTTCGCCGCGCTCGAGGTGACCACGCTGATCAGCAGCCCCTACGTGCGCTGCATCCAGACACTGCAGCCGACCGCAACGGCCGTCGGTACCACGGTCGAGACCGATGTCTGCCTCGGGGAAGGACGCAGCTTCGTCAGCGTGTTGGACCTGATGTCGACGCTGCCCGATGCCAGCGTCGTGTGCAGCCACGGCGATGTGATCCCGGAGACGATCAGCGCCCTCGAGCGACGGGGCTGCGAGTTCGTGTCGCCGCCGGAATGGCGAAAGGGCAGCGTGTGGGCGCTGCACCGAGACGACCGGGGCGAGTTCGTGACGGCCGAAGCCTGGCCTCCGCCCGACGGGAGTGCGTAGCTACCCGGCGGTCGTCGTAGTCGTCGTCTCCACGCCGAGCTTGTCGATGAAACCCTGGATCAGGGCGACCATCTGCGAGGGAGGGTTGTTGTCGAGGCACGCTTGCGCCTCGGTGCGCGCCATGGCCGTATCCGGGGGTTGCAGGAAGTTGGCGGAAGTGATGGCCAGGAAGCAGTGCGGATCGGCGTAGGTCGGGTCCAGCGTGACGGCGTTGCGCAGGATCTCGGCGCCTGCCGGGGCTGCCGTCGGCCCGCTCTGGGCGATCAGCCAGCCGGTATAGGTCATCGCCTCGGCGTTCTTCGGGTCGAGCTCGAGCACCTGCTGGTACCGGGTGATCGCCTGCTGCGCATCGACGTTGAGGAACTGGCGCGCCTCAGCCAGCTTCAGCGCCACCTCGTCGCCGGGCAAGCCACCGGTGATCGACTGGCCCGGAAGTCGCTGCCCGGACGTGTGGGCGACCAACCAGCCGGCCAGTGAGGCGACGGCCAACGTGCCGATGATCCATGCTGCCAGCACACGCGGCCGGCGAGTGCGGGTGGCGCCGCCGATCGCCTCATGCCCCGCTTCGATCGCCCGCAGGACCGTCGCTGCTCGTGCGGTGTACCCGTCGCGCAACGTCTGGTAGTCGTGGTCGTCGACATCGCCGTACTGATGCTCGCGGTCGAGATCGGTGATCGAGTGCAAGAGGAAGCGTCGCTCCTCCTCGAGCTCGGCGAGCTGATCGGGGTTCACGATCCGTTGCCCTCGCCGATGTCTGCATCACCGGCCAACGCGGCCGCGACAAGCTCTCGGTCGGCGTCGTCGGGGATCGTGTCGGCCGCGAGCTTCCAGCGGTGGAACGCGAAGCCGAGGCCGACGATCGCACACACCAACGCGGCCACGGGCAGCGCCCAGACCAACGCATCGATGCCGGTCGCACGCGGCACGAGCAGCACCCTGCTCGTGAATCGCTCGGCGATGAAGTTGATGATCTGGTCGTCGCTGGCCGTGCCGGTGTCGACTTGGCGGGCGATCTCGATGCGGATCGCCTGCGAGTCGGCGTTGTGCGATTCGAACACGCTCTCGCCGTCGCAGATCGGGCAGGCCAGACGTTTGCTGATCTCCTCGACCCGCTCCTTCGGTGACCGCGGCGCAGCGTCGCGCGCCGCGCCGACGGCCAGCAGCCCACCGACCACCAGCACCAGCAAGACCCAGCCGGGCCAACGCTTCAACGAGTGCGTCATCCGTATGCCTGGCGGAGCTGCTCGAGGTCCGTCGCCAGGAACTCGGCGGTGATCGTGGTGGCGATCCGGCTGACGACCACACCGGACGGATCGATGATCCAGGTCTCGGGGACCTTGGCAACGCCGAAGGCTGTGGCGATCGAACCGTCATCGTCCTTGACGATCGGCCAATCGCCGCCGTTGTCGGCGAACCACTTGGCAACTGCCGAGTCGGGGTCGTCCTTGATCACCGTGTACAGCTCGGCACCGTCGGCGATGCCCGCCTGCTGGGCGGCGAACGCCACGAGCTCTGGATGCTCGGCCTTGCACGGCAGGCAGGTCGACTGGAAGAAGTTGAGCACGACCCAGCTGCCCTTGCGGCGGCTGAGATCGAAGGTCTTGCCGTCGAGGGTGGTGCTGACGACCGCCGGCGCCGGCTTGCCATACAGGAACGACGACGTGACGTCGGGCTTGTCGGCCTTGCTGTTGGCCAGCACGACGAACAGCGCGGCCAGCACCACCGCCGCGCCCAGCGAGACGAACGGAGCCAGCCGCCGCCCGCCACGCCGGGCAGTCGCCGACTCGGGAATCAATGGCTCAGACACCGGCAGATTCCAATTCGATCGGGGCGGAAACGGGGTCGGTCGGCACACGCCGACGTCGCCCCGGGAAGCCGGCCAGCACGGTGCCTGCGGCCATCAGCATCCCGCCGATCCACAGCCACACGACCAGCGGCTTGATGAAGATCTTGACCGGCGCCTCGGTGCCGTCGAAGCGCACGCTGGGTTCGAGCGTGAGGTACAAGTCGTTGAACACGCCGTTGCGCACGCTGGGCGTGGGCACCTTGGTGCCGAAGTTGGTGAACGTCGTGATCGCCGGCGCATAGGCCTGGCCGCCATCGATCTTGATCAGCGCCTTCACGCCCGTCGAGCGGGCATCGGTGAACTGCTGCAACCGGACCAGCTCGAAGGAGTGACCGCCATACGACACGGGCACCCCCGGCTGCAGGGTGAACTCGGCGACCCTCGTGTAGCTGTTCGATGCAGCCAACGCGATCGCGATCATGATCACACCGAGGTGCACGACCATGCCGCCGTTGGCCCGGCCGATCAGGCCACGCCAACCCTGTCGGCGCAACGCCAGCAGCAGTTGGCGAATCGCCGCACCGCCGGCGAAACCGCCGAGGAAGAATGCCAGCAGCGGGGCGAAGCCGTCGGCGCCGACCAGCACCGTCACCGCCAACGCACCCGCGCCACACCACGCCGGCCAGAACAAGCGGTCGCGCAGCAACTCCGTACTTGCCTTGCGCCACGGCAACACCGGGGCGACGGCCATGAGGAACAGCAACGTGATCCCGATCGGCATCGACAACCGGTCGAAGAACGGTGGGCCGACGGCGATCTGGCGATCCTGCAGCGCCTCGACGATCAGCGGGAACACCGTGCCCAGCAAGACGACGAACGCGAACACGGTGAAGATCACGTTGTTCGCCA
>JANMNE010000252.1:0-54406 GCA_031373785.1 Ilumatobacteraceae bacterium | reverse complement strand
GGTCGACATCGCAGTGTTGACATCGAGCGCGGTCTTGCCGTTCGCGAGATGCAACAACAGCACGAAACGAGTCGACCGTTCGACCAGGGTGCCCACCGCCGAGCGGTTGTTGTTGCCCATGATCAGATCACCTTCCCAATGCCCGGGCACCGCCCGATCATCGGCCTCGGAAGGCCGCTCCGAGATCATCACCATCCCCGGGATCTGCCCAGCAGTGCCGCCACCACCATGGCGCACTCGACGTTGAGCACGCCCGGAACGCAGACAACGGTGCAGCTCACGGCGTAGTTCACCACGACCTTGAACGAACAGCGACTGGTAGATCGTTTCGTGGCTCACCCGCATCATCGGATCATCTGGGAACTCGCGTCGCAACCGGCCGGCGATCTCGTCGGGCGACCACAGCTCGATCAGCCAGGCCGTCACCAAGCACACCAACCGCGGGTTCGCCAGCTTGGGGTCCTTGGGTCGCCTGGCCTGGCGGCTGGCACGGGCATGGGCGGCGTAGGCCCGATACTCGACACGGCCACCGTTGGCATTCACCTCACGCGACACCGTCGACACCGAACGCCCCAACCCGCCAGCGATCCGAGTGAACGACCAGCCAGCCGCGAGCCCGACGCGGATCTCCTCACGATTACCGAGCGACAACCGGCCAGGAGCCGGCGACCACGGCAACGGCACTGCTGCCCGTTCGCGCATGAACACATTCACCACCCCATGCGCAGAGCAACCCACCCGGCGGGCTATCTCCCGATACGACAGGCCCGATGCGACCAGTCGCATCACCTCACTGACAACACCAGCACCCAATTGCTTCGACACCAGCAACACCTCCACAAGTCGACGGACATCATCGACTCACCGAGGCACCGTTGCGCTCACCAGTTGAATCCGCCGGCCATCTCGGGCGTATTTTCGCGCCCGACCAGGGTCATCGGGCGCGATTTCGGCAACCTCAGGCGTATTTTCGCGCCCGATGAAGCCGACCGAGCACGTGCACGGATCGGCACTTCTGCCTCCCAACGGCCGGGTCGGGGCATCCATCGAGCAGGGCGAACGTTGCTGGTCAGGGCACTAGCGGCTCCGAGAAGGTCTGCAGTGGTGCGCCGTCGAGATTGCACTGGATTCGACGCGCGGTGCACGGCGCCGTGGTCTGGGGTCCCAGGCCGATGAAGGCCAGCGGGGACGAAGCCGCGGCAACCGACGCGGTGATGACCAGACCCAACCGGAACGCGTGGGTGATCTCTGTCGGGTTCGACGCAGCGGACAGTCCCGAGACCACGGGGATCACCGCGAGCGCGGTGAGGTTGGCGGCTCGAGCAATGGCATTGTTCACGCCCGACGCCACGCTGACGTGATTGGGATCGGCGGCGGCCATGACGGTCGCCGTCAGCGGTGCCACGAACGTGACCAGCCCGAGGCCGAACACGATGGCTCCGGGCAAGATGTCGGTGACCCACGACGCATGCTCGCCGACCCGCGCAAGCAGCAACAGCCCGACAGCGGCGATCAAGGGGCCGACGGTCAGCTGCAATCGCGGCCCGATTCGCTGGGCGAGCGAGCCCGAACTCGCCGACAAGAGCAGCATCAGGCCCGTCGCTGGCAGCAGGGCCACTCCCGCCTGCAGGGCTGACCACCCGGTGGCCACCTGCAACTCGTATGACACGAGGAAGAACGACACCCCGAGCGCCGAGTACAACAGCACGGTCTGCAGGTTCACGACGCTGAAGGTGCGGTTGCGGAACAGGGCCGGCGGCACCAGCGGATCGGCGGCGTGCAACATGCGACGAACGAACGCGGCGATCGCGCTGATCGCCACGGCACTCGCACCGAGCACCCCTGCGTCCGTCCATCCGCGAGGGCCCGCCTCGGTCAGCGCCCAGGTACTGGCTGCCAGACCGACGACCGCTAGTGCGGCGCCGACGAGGTCGAGGCGGCGACCGGCGTGCGGGTCGCGCGACTCGGGAATTGCGCTCTGCGCGCACCCGATTGCAAGTGCGGCCACCGGGAGGTTGATCAGGAACGCCCACCGCCAACCGGGTCCGTCGACGAGTCCGCCACCCACGAACGGTCCGATCGCTCCGGCCACACCACCCAATCCTGACCAGGCCCCGACAGCGGCAGCGCGATCCGACTCGCGAAAGCTGGCCTGGAGGATCGCCAGGCTGCCCGGTGTCAGCAACGCGCCACCCACGCCCTGAAGCACGCGGGCGATCACGAGCACGTCGATGCTCGGCGCGGCCCCGCACAGCAACGACGCGGCGGCGAACCAGACCGTGCCGATGACGAAGACCCTCCGCCGTCCGAAGCGGTCGCCCAGCGCTCCGCCCAACAGGATCAGCGAGGCCAGTGCTACCAGATAGCCGGTCAACACCCATTGCAATGCGCTGATGCCGGCGTTGAACTCCTCGCCGATGTGTGGCAAGGCAACGTTGACCACGGTCGCGTCGAGGCTGGCCATCGCGCTGGCGGCAACCGTCGCCACGAGGGCCACCCGCCCTCGCGCCGAGTGAAGCACCAGCCCGTCGCCGTCGGCGACCTCGGGAATGCTCGTCATCGGTCAGCACCGCGGCGCTTGACGGCGGCGGCCCCGATGCGGGGCGTCAGTCACCAAACGCACGGATGGGGTGGGCTACCGGGACGCGGCGCGACTGGCGCCGGCCCCGTTGGGCGACGTCGCCGCTTTCACGACCTTGGCGACGAGGTTGTTGGGCAGGATCTCGTCGTGGTCGTGAGTGGCCTCGAACCGCCCGCGACCGGCGGTCAGCGAGCGGAGATCGAGCGCATAGCGAATGATCTCGGCAGTGGGCACGAGTGCAGACACGACTTGCTCGCCGTGCTCGCCGGCCGATGTGCCGACCACCCGGCCGCGCCGCGTCGTGAGATCCGCAAGCACGTCGCCCTGGTAGGACGACGGGATGGTCACCCTCAGCATCGAGATCGGCTCCAGCACGACGGCGCCTGCGCGGCCGAGGGCCTCTTTGAACCCACTGGCGGCCGCATTCTTGAACGCCATGTCTGACGAATCGACGCTGTGATACTTGCCGTCGTAGCACTCGACGCGCACGTCGACCACCGGGAATCCGTGGGCGCCCCCGGTCGTCATCGCGTCCTCGATGCCCTTCTGCACGGCGGCCATGTAGTTGCGAGGGATCGCGCCGCCGACGACCGAGTCGACGTACTCGAACCCCGCACCTCGATCCAACGGGCTGACCCGCAGGTTGGCGACCGCGTATTGGCCGTGCCCGCCTGATTGCTTCTTGACCTTGCCCTCCGCGTCGCCGGTGCCGACCACCGTCTCGCGATATGGCACGCGGATGTCTTCGGTCTCGACTCGCACTCCGAACTTTCGTGCTAGCCGTTCGAGAGCAACGGCGAGATGCGTGTCGCCGGCCCCGCTGAGCACCGTCTGATGAGCGTGATTGCGGTCGACGCGGAGGCCCGGATCTTCGGCGACCAGGCGGTGCAGCGCGCCCGACAACTTGTCGTCGTCGGTCTGTGTCAGCGGCTTCAGGGCGAGTCCGAACACCGGTGCGGCGGGTTGCTGTGCGATGACCCTGACCGGCATGTTCCGCGGGGCAAGCGTGGTGCCCGTCGTGGTATTGGCGAGCTTGGCGACGGCGACGATGTCGCCGGCCACGGCACGAATGCAGGGCAACTGCTCCTTCCCGCGCATGTGGAACAGGCCGTGCAGACGCTCCTCGGCGGCGGAGCTGCTGGCGATCAGCCGGTCGTCGGGCGAGATCGTGCCCGACACCACCTTGCACAGCGAGACCTGGCCGACGAACTGATCGGCCATCGTCTTGAAGACGTACGCCAACGATTGACCGTCGGAATCAGCGGGAACCTGGACCTCTTCGGTGCCGGCAGTGACCGTCATCGGTCGATCCGACGGCGCGGGCCCGATCTCGCAGATGAAGTCGGCCAGTCGGTCGACGCCCACACCGGTGAGCGCGGAGCCGACGAGCACCGGGAACTCCAGGCAGTCGAGCACCTCGTGGGCGAGCGTGCGTTCCAACTCGGCGGCCGTTGGCACGTCGCCCGACAGGTAGCGTTCGAGTTGGTCGTCGTCGCCGGAGACAATCTCCTCGACCAGTTCGTCGTGAACGCGATGCTCCTCGTCGATGATGTCGCTCGGCAGCGGCGCGCTGTGATGCTGGCCGTCGGGGTCGTACTCGAACGCTTGGTCGGACAACACGTCGGCCACGCCGTGCAATGCTTCCTCCTCGCCCAGCGGCAGTTCGAGTGGCACGAACCCGTGACCCCACTTCGACTGCAACGCGGCGAGCACGTTGTGGAAGTCGGCTCGCTGCTTGTCGTCCTTGTTGACGAACACGAGTCGCGGGATCTTGGCGTTGACGCAACGCTCCCACGCCAACTCGGTGCCGACCTCGATGCCATCGACGGCGCTGACGACGAGTATTGCCAGATCGGCAACGCTGAGCGCCGCCATCTCCTCACCGACGAAGTCAGCGTACCCGGGCGCGTCGAGCAGGTTGACCTTGTACGACTCGCCGTCGGTTGCCTTCCACTCGAACGGAGCGATGCCGAGCGTCAGCGACATGCCCCGCTTGACCTCCTCCGGATCGGAGCCCGTGACCGTGCTGCCGTCCTCGACCCTGCCGACCCGGGTGGTGACGCCCGCGCGGTGCAGCAGGGCTTCGACCAACGTGGTCTTGCCGCAGCCACTGTGGCCGACCAGCACCACGTTACGGATGCGCTGTGTTGGTATGACGTCCACCGCTCGACCCCCATGCTCAGTTCTGGCCGTGATCAACTTCGCGGCAGTGCTCGAATTTCTAGCCGTGCTCGGACTTTACCCACGAGTGGGGAAGGTCGTGTAACGGCTTGTGCACGAGGGAACGAGCGGTGCCAGTGCGCCGGTCAGGGCTGGCGTGTCGAGTAGCTCGACGGCGACGGCCGCAGGCCCGGGAACTGGCCGAGGCGCTCGAGCGCGGCGACGGTGCTGCGCATCGCGTCGGCCGGCACGGGGTGGCTGATGAGGTAGCCCTGCGCCTTGGTGCAACCGAGATCGCTGAGCACCTGCAACTGATGCACGCTCTCGACGCCCTCGGCGACCATGTCGAGGCCGAGCGAGCGGCCCATCGCCACGATCGTGCGGACCAACGAGCGGTCGTTGGGGTTGTCCGCGACACCGTGCACGAACGCACGGTCGATCTTGATCCGCTGCAGCGGGAACTTCTGCAGCAGGGACAGCGAGCTGTAGCCGGTGCCGAAGTCGTCGAGGGCGATGCGCACACCGAGCGAGCGGACCCTGCGCAGCGTCGCCAGAGCGAGCTCCGGCTCGGCGATCATCACGCTCTCGGTGACCTCGAGCCACAACAACTGCGGCGAGACGCCGGAGCGGGTGAGCGCCTCGTTGACGATCGACGGGAAGTTGGGATCGCTCAACTGCCGCGGCGACACGTTGACCGACATCGTCGCCGACTCGCTGCAGACGCCATCGTCGATCCAGTGCCGCAGCTGGGTCAATGCCTCGAGCAGCGCCCACGACCCGATCGGCACGATGGTGCCGGTGTCCTCGGCGATGGGGATGAACTCGGCGGGCGAAACCATGGTGCCGTCTGCTTGCTGCCAACGCATGAGCGCCTCGAAGCCGACGACATCGCCGGACTCGAGATCGAGGATCGGCTGGTGGAACAGGCGCAGCTCACGTCGGTCGAGGGCCCGGTACAACGCCGTCTCGACCGACAGCCGGTGGGCCACCCGCTCGTGCATCGATTCGTCGTAGACGGCCAGGCAGTTGCGACCCGCATCCTTGGCCCGGTACATCGCCGTGTCGGCGTGACGCAGCAGGTCCTCGGCCGACGAACTCGAGCTGGGGCTCAGTGAGGCGACGCCGATGCTGGCGGTCACGAACACGTCGCCGGCGCTGATGGGCAGCGGCTCACGGAAGATCGACAACAGCCGTTCGGCCAACGCCAACGACGATCCAGGGGAGCGCGTGGATGGATCGAGCACCACGTACTCGTCGCCCGAGAGCCGGGCCACGGTCGAGTGCTCGGGCGCCGCTTTGCTGAGGCGGATGGCGACCATCTTCAACACCTCGTCACCGGCGGCATGGCCGAGGCTGTCGTTGATGTTCTTGAACCGGTCGAGGTCGACGAAGTACAGCGTCGGGTGACTGTCGGACTGCCATGCCATCCGCAGGCAGTCGTTGATCCGCTCGAGCAGCAGTGTGCGGTTGGGCAGATGGGTGAGGGCGTCGGTCTGCGCGCTCAGCCGCAGGTCGGCCTGAGTGCGACCGTTGGCGCGCACCGATTGGGTCACACGCAACGTGACGGCCCCGGCCAGAACCAGTGCCGACACCATTCGGACGGCCCCATCGGTCCGATCCATTGGGCCGGTCGCGGCGAGGGCGATGATCGGGATGATCAGCGATGACGTCGTGAGGATCAGCCGACCGAACAGGCGGTTGTTCATCGGCTCCTCGGTCGACCGCTTCAGCAGCACGACCGTCGGATGGATGAAGGCGCCCGCGGCAGTGGAATACGCAGCGACGTACAAGCCCATGGCGATGCGGATGACCCCATCGCCGAGGTGGCCCGCCGCGTTCATGCCCCACAGCACGTCGCCGCCCAGGTTGAACAGCATCGCCACGGTGACCAGCCACACCGAGGGCTGGCGACTGCCGGAGCCGGAGAACAGCAGCAGCACCAGGAGGAAGAGTACGACGGTGCCGGCGGGTTGGTAGGCGCCGGCGAGTATCGAGGAGACCAATGACCCACCGCGATGACGCAGCGCCGGCTCGACCAGCGCTACCCAGCTGATCAGCCAGCTGCCGAGGCCGACGATCAGTGCATCGCCGAGGACGGATCGGAGGTTTGCCGACGCCCGACCGCTGAGCATGTTGACGAGGGCGAGGATGATGCACAGTGAGCCGCACAGCGCCAAGAGATCGGAGGCGCGGGTGAAGCCGCCGGTGTCGCCGAGGCTGTCGACGACCTGCGACGCGGCGAAGAAGGCCCCGATCGCGCTGACCGCGGCGATGAACCGGCGATTGACGCGGTGCACGCGCGCCGCGACGAAGGTGGCAACGACCAGCGTGAGCGAGGCGGTGATGTACGCGGCGGTGCCCAACCAGGTCACGGGCAGCACAATGACGGCCAACGCCAATGTGTAACCCAGTCCAATCGCCCACCAAGTAAGGGGGGCAAGCGCCCGCTTCAATACGCCTCCCGTTGCCCGTCTGCCACGTCGGACAGCGTGCATCCACACCCCGTCCGAAGCGTCTCGTTAGGCTACCTGAAAGACCCGATTTGCACAAGGGGTGGTTTTCCCCGCGCGAGCAGTCACCGGAAAGGTAGGCGATTCCCGAATGTTCGTGACACGACACAATACGGTCGTCGAACGCGGGCTGCTCGAGCGGTTGTGGGACTTGTACGAATTGGCCTATCGCCAGACGGCCGAGGAATCGGCCAGTCGGGAGATGTTCTTCCGTTCCGAGTTCGACGACGCCGTTGCCGACCCGACCAACCGCCTGTGGGTGCTGTGGGCCGACGACGAACCGGTGGCCATGGTCTTGATCGCGACCGATATCGGCTCGACGCGATACCTCAGTCGGCCATACTTCGAACGGCATTTCACCGACCACGCTCGTCGCGGCGCGGTGCACTACATCTTGTTCGTGGTCGTGCATCCGCGCTATGCAGCCAAGGGTGCGTTGACCCGGATGGCCCGCGACGTGCTGGGCACGGAGGCGGCCGAAGGCGTCTTGCTGGTGTTCGATTCGCCGGAGATCAATCAACCACGTGACGACGGTGGCGTGGCGCTGATGATGGAACGGCTGGCCAACATGGTCGTCAGCGGTGCGCCGCTGGTTCCCCTCGACGTGTCGCGCTACTTCTGCATCGACTTCGCGGCGACGTCGGCCTACGTCGAGGCGCCGCAGGCGGAATCGGAACCCGTCAAGGTCGAGAGCTCCGCAGGAATACCTGTTCGGCGATAGCAATCACTGTCGCCAAAACTTCATGCAATTCGCTACCGTATGGGCAAATGAGTCCCATCTCGGGCCGACCCTGCCCATGACCTCGCTGACCACATGACCCCGATCACTCCATGACGTCGCTGGCAGGGGTGTACAGCGTCATCGTTCCGGGTGCGCATCTGATGCCCGCGCTGCTGGGTCAGCGCGACGTCAATCTGCGAGCGATCGAGCAGGCCTTCCCTGCGGCCACGATCGTCGTCCGCGGCAACGAGATCACCATCGATGGCCCGCAGGCCGAGCTGGTCAGCCGGCTGTTCGAAGAACTGATCGTGGTGTTGCAAGGTGGCCAACACCTCGAAGAAGGCATGTTGCGCCGCTCGATCGCGATGGTGCACGACAACGAGCGGCCGAGCGCGGTGCTGACCGACGACATCATGCGCAGCGCGAAGGGCAAGCCCGTGCGCCCGAAGTCCGCGGGCCAGAAGCGCTACATCGACGCAATCCGCACCAACGTGATCACGTTCGGGCTCGGCCCGGCGGGCACGGGCAAGAGCTGGCTCGCCGTGGCAATGGCCGTGCAGGCGCTGCAGACCAAACAGGTACAGCGAATCATCCTCACGCGACCTGCGGTGGAAGCCGGCGAGCGCCTCGGCTTCCTCCCCGGCGATCTGATGGCCAAGATCGACCCGTACCTGCGGCCGCTGTACGACGCCCTCTACGACATGGTCGAGCCGGAGGGCGCCCAGCGCTTGCTCGAGCGCCAGGCCGTCGAGGTGGCGCCATTGGCCTTCATGCGCGGGCGTACCCTGAACAGCAGCTTCATCATCCTCGATGAAGCGCAGAACGCGACGCCCGAGCAGATGAAGATGTTCTTGACCCGTATCGGGTTCGGTTCGAAGGTCGTCGTCACCGGCGACACCACCCAGGTCGATGTCCCCGACGGTCGCAGCGGCCTGCTCGGGTTGGAGCACACGCTGGCGGGCATCGAAGGGCTGGCGTTCGTGCGCCTGGGCACCGGCGATGTGGTGCGACATCGCATCGTGGCCGACATCGTCGCCGCCTACGGTCGTGCCGACGAGCGCAAGGCCGCCGGCGCATGAGCGACGACGGTCGGCCGCGTCTGGCGCGGCAGCAGCGCGTCGGTGGCGATGGCGTTCCGGAGGTCTTCTGCGCGGACGAACAGAACGACATCCGCGTCGACCTGGAGCGTTGGCAGCAACTCGCCCTCGACGTGCTGCTGGCCGAGGGCGTGCGCGGCCTCGCCGAGTTGGCAGTCCTGTTCGTCAGCGAGCGGGAGATGGCCGAGCTCAACGACAGCTACATGGGCAAGCCCGGACCGACCGACGTGTTGGCGTTCCCGATCGACGCGGCCGAAGCCGAGATCGTGCAGCACGGACAGCCGCCCAGCCGCGGTCCCGATCGAGCACCGCCCGACCCCGCCGACATGCCGCTGTTACTCGGTGATGTGGTGATCTGCCCCGCCGTCGCGGCGCGCCAGGCGCCCGAGCACGCGGGCACGGTCGACGACGAGATGGCATTGCTCGTTGTGCACGGTGTGTTGCACGTGCTCGGTCACGATCACGCAGATGACGCCGAGCGGTTGATCATGCAGGCCCGCGAACGGGAACTGTTGGAGCAATACCTGTGGCACGGCCCGGCGCCCACCACCTTTCGTCAGGAGCACGTCATCTCGTGATCGCATTCAACAACGTCGACTTGTTGATGCTCGTGACGATCTTCCTCCTGCTGCTCGTGCTGATCTTCACGTCGGTCGCCGAGATGGGCCTGTCGAGGATCACCAAGCCGAAGGCCGCGTCACTGGCAGACCAGGGTCTGAAATCGGGTAAAGCTCTCAAGAAGTTGGTCGGCGCGCCCGAGCGCTGGGTCAACCCGCTGCTGCTGACCATCAACATCTGCGCGACCGTGCAGGCCACGCTGACCGGCATCTTGTCCGACAGGCTGTGGGGCACCTACGGCATCATGGCCGGTGTCGCCTTGAACGTGCTGGTGTTCTTCGTGCTGGCCGAAGCGGTGCCGAAGACGTACGCAGTGCTGTACCCGCAGAAGGCGGCCCTCGCCACCGCTCGGCCGGTTGCCGCGCTGGTCGCGTTCCCACCGCTGCGACTGGTCTCGAAATGGCTGATCTCGCTGACCAACGTGATCGTGCGAGGTAAGGGCCTGCAGCAAGGCCCGTTCGTGACCGAGTCGGAGCTCCTCGGGATCGTCGAGACCGCAGCCGACGACGGGGTCGTGGAGTACGAAGAGCGCGAGTTGATCGAGAGCATCATCGAGTTCGGCGACACCGTCGCACGCGAGGTCATGGTGCCGCGCCCCGACATTGTCACGCTCGAGGATTCGTCGACCGTGACCGCTGCACTCGATCTGGCGATCGCTCACGGGTTCAGTCGACTGCCGGTCCTGCGCAGCGACGGTGACGATGACGACGTGGTCGGCTTGGCCTATACGAAGGACCTGATGCGTGCCGAGCGGCTCGGGGAGGGCGATCATTCGCTCACCGAGTTCGTACGCCCGGCGCGGTTCGTACCGGAGAACAAGCCGGTCAACCGCCTGATGCGTGAGATGCAAGCCGACAAGTTCCACCTCGCTCTGGTGGCCGACGAGTACGGGGCGCTGGCAGGTTTGATCACGCTCGAGGATTGCCTCGAGGAGTTGGTGGGAGAGATCGTCGACGAGCACGACGAAGAAGACACCGAGGTGCAGCCACTGCCTGACGGCAACTACTCCGTCGATGGCGGAATGAGCATCTCCGATCTCAACGATCTGCTCGATCTCGGGTTGCCCGACGACCATTGGGAGACCGTCGCCGGGTTCATCTTCGGCACACTCGAACATGTCCCCGTTGCCGGCGAGTGCGTGGTGCAGGAGGGTTGGCGATTCACCGTGACCGAGGTCGAGGGGCGCCGCATCCGTCGGGTCAGGGTCAGCCTCGAATCCGATGTAGACGCCTCGTCGGCGGAGGCCGACACCCGTTAGCTTCCCGACATGCAGATTTCGTTGGAAGGCAAGGTTGCGCTGGTGACAGGCGCTTCAAAGGGGATCGGTCGGGCGATCGCCGGTTCGTTGGCCGAGGCCGGTGCCAAGGTGATGCTCAGCTCGCGCAAGCAAGATCAGCTGGAGATCGCCGCCGCCGAGATCGCCGCGTCGGGCGCACCAGGCGAGACCGCCGTCTTTGCCGCAAACGCCGGCGACGTTGCTGCCGCTCGGGCGTGCGTCGCGGCGACGATCGAACGCTTCGACGGCCTCGACATCCTGGTCAACAACGCCGCGACCAACCCGTACTACGGGGCGACGCTCGGCGTCGACGAGGGTCGGTTCGACAAGACGTTCCAGGTCAACCTGCGCGGCCCGTTGTTCTGGTGCCAGGCGGCGTGGGAGATGGCAATGCGCGACAAGCCCGGCGTGATCATCAACATCGCCTCGGTCGGTGGGCTTCGGGCCGAAGGCGCCCTCGGCGTCTACAACCTCACCAAGGCGGCGTTGATCCATCTCACCCGCCAGCTCGGTGGCGAACTCGGCCCGACGCGGGTCGTGGGCATCGCTCCGGGGTTGGTCAAGACCGACTTCGCGTCGGTGCTCGTGGCCAACTTCGGCGACAGCCTCGCAGCGTCCATGCCGCTGAAGCGTCTGGGCGAGCCGCAAGACATCGCCAACCTCGCCACGTTCCTCGCATCCGATCTCGCCTCATGGATCACCGGTGAGACATACGTGATCGACGGCGGCGCCGGCGTGCGCTCCGGTGCGATGAGCTGACCGGAGCAATCACACCCCGGTGAGTTCGCGCCTTCCACGTTGGTGGGCCTTCTTGACGACATACATCGCCGAGTCGGCGGCCGCCAGCAATGCTGCGACATCGTGCCCGACCAATCGGGTATCGGCCACGCCGATGCTTGCCGGGCACACGACGGACTCGGTCGCGCTGATCTCGATCGGGAGCGACAACGCCCGGTCCAATCGCTCGACGATGCTGGCCGACGAGTGGAGATCGAGCGCAAAGGCGACGACGAACTCGTCGCCGCCCAGCCGGGCGACGACGTCGGCGCCGCGCACGATCGAGAGCAAGCGCCTGGCGGTCTCGCACAACACGGTGTCACCGGCGTCGTGGCCGTACATGTCGTTGACGTTCTTGAACCCGTCGAGGTCAAGGAAGGCGACTGCGACGTGCTCGCCGTTGCGTTGCGTTCGAGCCAGGTCAGCTTCGAGAAGCTCCTTGAGGAGGCGGCGGTTGGCGAGTCCGGTCAGCGGGTCGCGCAAGGCGAGCGCTGCCAGGTTCGCCTGCAGTTGACGTAGTTCGGTCACGTCCCGGCCGACGCCCTGCAGGCCGCCTCGGATGGCGGTGATCTGCATTTCACCGGTCACGATGGTGCCGTTGGCGTGGCGGTAGTGGAAGTCGATCCGATCAGGCAGCGGCTGGCCGCCAAATGCTCGGGCGATCGCCGCCCGCCCGTCGTCGTCGATGATGTCGACCAGCCGGTTGAAGTCCTCGAGGAAGTACGACGCCGGATATCCGAGGGTCCGTTCGATCGATGGGCTGACGTAGTCGAAGTGCGGAATTGGTTCGGTGACGAAGCGCCATACCACGTCGGCAGACCGGTCGGCCAGATCGCGGAACCGTGCTTCGCTGTCGGCCAGGTTCAGCTCGGCGATGTGTCGTCCTGTGACATCGCGCCCCACGGCCAGCACCTCGGCCCCGTCGGGCGTCGGCAGGTACTGATCGACCCATTCCACCCACTGACCGGGGGCGTTCGGTGCGGCTCGCGGGCGATCATCTGCCAGGTACGGCATGTCGTGGCTCAGCCGGGCAAGCTGTGATCGGAGACCGCGGCGTTCTGATTCGGACAGGAAGTCCGTGAGGATGTGGCCGATGACATCCGCCGGGCCGACGTGATGTCCCGCTGCCCACGCGGAGTTGCAGTACACGACGGTGAGGCCAGGCAGGCGATATCGCACGACGCGCTCAGGCAGCGCGTCGAGAATGCCTCGGTAGTACTTCGCGTCTGCCATCGCGGTGTCCTCCAATTGCGGCCCATGATCAGCATCGGTCGTTCTCGGCGAACAAACGAGAGCCATAGGTCCCGCTGATACGACGATGCGTACGAACGAATTGGGCAGCCTCTTTTCGCTACGTCGCCTTCCGGGGCTTCCCGATTCGCCACCGGATGCGACTGCCGGGCGCTGACCCGGAGCGCGAAGCGGCGCAGGCACCCGTCCCGTGCCCGCGCCCCGCCGCTCTGCTCAGGTCAACTCAGCCCCACTTGAAGGGTGCGCCGACCGTTGCGATCAATGCGACCACGGTGGAAACCGTCGACGCGATTCGGATGGTCATGTTCGTGGCTGTTCTCACCACAGCGACACCATGAATGACCACTTGAAGGGTGCGCCGACCGTTGCGATCAATGCCACCACGGTGGAGATCGTCGCCGCGGCGCGAACCGAGGTTCGCGAGATGGTCCTCATACGCACCACTTCCGTGGTGCGGCGACGCTCACGATGAGCATCACGACCGGCGTCAGCCGGAGCAGTGTGAGTCTTGCCTGACGCATGTGCGCCTCCCTGATCGGCGATCGATCCGTTGTACTGCGGGTCCGCCGTCCACTACCGCAGTACGTCCGTAGATATAGACGTCGAACGCCCGGGTGTACAGGAGGTGAACCGTCAGCCTTTCTGCAAGTCGAGGTCAAGTACACCGAGCCGAAGGTGTCGGGCTCGGCGAGGATCAATGCCAGTCTGGACGACTGCTCGAACAGGGCGACCGCCGAGCGTGACCCGCCGCCACCAACGGCATCAATCGCGAATCGCTCCGCGGAGGCGAATGAGCCGTGCGACCTATCGCCGAGTCGCCCTTCGCGGCACTATCGGGCGGTGCCTGGGGATCTGTTCAGGACCGGCGAGCGATCGTGGCGTCGCGCCGCCGGCGAAGTCGCGTGTTGCCAAAGATCATCCATGCGAACAGCAAGCCCCCCACCACACCGTCGACCGCTGTACGAACTGTCGGATGCACGACGAGGCGGACGGCCCACGGGATCAGAGCACTCATGCTCCGACAACACCGCGCCGGGTGGACCTGCCGTAGTTGCGTAGTCTGGTTGCAGGTCGTCGAGCGAAGGAGGCATCGTGCCAGTCACTGCGGGGTTCAATCACGTCGCCACGTTGACGTCAGACATGGAGCGAACGCTGAAGTTCTACCGCGAAGCGTTCGAGGCAGAGCTCGTGTTCGAGATGAACGCGACGGAGGACCACCCGCGCATGTCGATCCTCGACCTCGGCGGGGGCGCGGCGCTCAACGTGTTCGAAGTGGCGGCGGGCGACATCGTCGGCGAACGTCGGCGGCAGGGGCATCGTGGAGCAATCGATCACTATGCGCTGGCGGTCGAATCGAAAGCCGTACTCGAAGCGGTCAAGCAACGGCTGGTCGACGCCGGCGCCGAGATCGGTGAGATCCAGCGGCTCGGCAGCGAATGGTCGTTGTTCTTCCGCGATCCCGACGGCATGGAGCTCGAGGTCTGTGCCAAAGCCGACGAGTGAACGTCGCGCGACCCTGCTCAGACGAGGTGATGTAGTTCGCGCTCGGCCACGACGAGGCCGGCAGCCCAGCCCGGCGCCCGACCACCGCGCGGCATGCAGATTCCCGCCACGTCGACACCTCCGCGACGCAAGAGCCACGACACGACGGAGTTCGAGTTCCACATGTCTCCGGCGCCCAGCTCGTCCCGGCCCCATATGGGGGTGGGGACCGACGGCACCAGATCGACAAGCCGTTCGGCGCAACCGGCATCGACGTCGAGCGCGACGGTGGTCGCCACGCCCGCATCGGGGATGATGCCGTCGCGCCAGCAGCGGATCTCATAGCGGAAGGTACGCAGCGTGCCGAGCGCCTTCACACCCACCGGGCCTTCGGCCACGACTCCGCGCCGCTCGCCGCGGAAGTCAGGGATCGGTGCCATCTCGATCGTGTACGAGCCTTCGGGAACGGTGATGACGAGTGCCGAGTGATACAGGTCGCATCGCTGACGTCGGTGTGAGGCCGCCGTGAGCGCCTCGAACAACTTGCCGCTCGTGCGAACCACTCGCTGCCCTGCACCGAGTGGGATCCACAACAGGTTCACTGCGGTGTCCACGCGTTCATCCAACCGGGTGGGCCATGTCCTTGTTAGGGCCGGATGTCCTTGGGCGTCGGCCGCATGCCAGGCTGAGGGCATGACCCAACCACTGAGGGGCACCGGCATTTGGAGCAGCGCGCTGCGTTACGGCGACCCGGCGGAGATCGCAGCCGCAGCGATCGAGCTGGAGTCGCTGGGGTACAGCGCGCTGTGGATCCCCGACGTCGGCGGCGACGTGTTCGGCGCAGTCCGCAACCTTCTCGGCGCGACGTCCACGGCGACCGTGGCCACGGGAATCCTCAACCTGTGGATGCACACCGCGGCAGAGACAGCGGAGCAACATGCCGCACTCACCGCCGAGCGCCGAAGCCGTTTCCTCGTGGGGATCGGCGTGAGCCATGCGCCGCTCATCGATCGCACCATCGAGGCAGGCGCCTACCAAAGGCCACTCGCCCAGACGCGTGACTTTCTCGATGCCCTCGACGCCGCACCGATTCCGTTGGCTGCCTCCGATCGCGCCCTCGCCGCCCTGGGGCCGAAGATGTTGGCACTCGCTGCTGCCCGCACGGCGGGGGTGCATCCCTACCTCGTGACGCCGGAGCACACCAACGTGGCCCGCCAGGCTGTCGGCCCCGATGCGCTCGTCGCGACCGAGCAGGGTGTCGTCCTGGACTCCGATCCGCAACGGGCCCGGTCGACCGCACGTGCCAACCTGGTGCGGTACTTCGCGCTGCCGAACTACACCAACAACTGGAAGCGGTTGGGCTTCACCGATGACGACATCGCCGATGGTGGCAGCGACCGGTTGATCGATGCGCTCGTCGTGTGGGGCGATGTCGCCACGATCGCCGAACGCATCCAAGAACACCGTGACGCCGGCGCCAGCCACGTCTGCATCCAAGTGCTCACCGAGGAACCACGCTCCCTGCCGTTGGAGCAATGGCGGGCGCTGGCGCCGGCGCTGGTCTGACCGCCGGGGGATGCCGCACGTCGATTGATACTTGCCGGGCTCGGCGAGCACTGGGAGCACGCCGACCCGGCGCTGAACCGTGATCTCGACGATTTGGCTGTGACCTACGCAGCTGGGTCGGTGTTGGTGGCCTGCGATGGCGAGCAGGGGGTCGGCACCGGCACGATCGTGCCCCGCGGTCAACGGTCGGCCGAGATCGTGCGGATGTCCGTCGCGCCCGCCTATCGCCGTACCGGGTTGGGTCGCAGGTTGGTTGGCGTACTGGTCGAGCAGGCGCGAAGTTGGGGCATGGACCGAGTCGTGCTCGAGACCTCGGCGCACTGGACCGACGTGGTCGAGTTCTACCTCCGCTGCGGATTCACCCAGACGCATTTCGAGGATGGCGAATTTGGTCGTGACGCCTGGTTCGAGATGCGCCTCGGAGATCAGGTCGAGACTGGAGACGACACCGCGCTGTAGTGCGTGGGACGCAACTCGGCCAAGGCCTTCGGCGTGATCGAGACGAAGAGGGTGAGCAGCGCGACGACACCGAATCCGGCGCCCACGAAGAAGGGGGCGCGCAGACCGAACTCCCGAGCGACGATGCCGCCGAGGGCTGCGCCGATCGAGATCGAGCCCCAGACCAGCCAGCGGTACACGCTGTTGACCCGGCCGAACAGGTTGGGGGGAACGATCCGCTGGCGCAGCGAGATCGTGATGGTGTTCCAGACCGTGGTCCCGAAGGCCATCGCGATGGTTGCAACAGCGCTGACCCACAGTCGCGGCCAGCATCCCTCGGCGAACATGCACAAGGTCCAGACGACGACGGTTCCATAGATGATCGCCATGGTGCCCAACCGCTTTGCGAGCCGTTCTGCCACGAGGCCGCCACCCACCGCACCGATCGCTCCGATCGCGATCAACGCGCCGTACCATCGGTCGCTGAGATGCAGCAGATCCTGGGCGAACAACACGAAGATCGCCGCCGTCATCTGCATCCCCAACACCGACAGGCCGGCCGCCACCGCGAGACCGCGCAGCACCCGACTCGCCGACAGCCAGCGAAGCCCTTCGGCGATGTCGGCGCGCAGTGACCGGCTGGACTCCGGTGGTGGATGAATCGCAGGGGTCCCGCGCAACGTGAGGACCAAGAGCGCCGCGATCGCGAAGCTCGCCCCTTCGAAGCCGAACGGGAGCCACATCGCGACGACGAACAGCACACTGCCGATCGGAGTGCCGATGAAGCTGTTGGCGGCGACCTCGGCGGCGATCCGGCGACCGTTGGCCTTCTCCAGCACTTCGACCGGAACGATGGACGGAACCATCGCCTGTGACGCGTTGTCGAAGAAGACCTCGGCGACCCCCAGGCTGCCGGCGGCGACCCACAGCATCCACATCTGCGCATGATGCGATGCGACAGCGATCGTCAGGGCTCCGACGACAGCGGCGCGGAAGAAGTCGGAGCGCACCATCAACAGGCGATGGTCGATGCGATCGACGATCGCACCGATCGGCAACGACAGCAGCAGCCAGGGGAGCGCGGCAGCAACGCCGATGAACGAGATCGACAGTTCGCTTCGCGTCAGCCGCGAGGCAAGCAGCGGTAGGGCGACGATGAACACGCCGTCGCCGAGGTTGGAGATGGTGCTTGCCGTCCACAAACGCCAATAGGCAGGTGAGAGCCTGGTGGCCGTGGCGTCAGTCGAAGTCACCCTGGGCCGCTCCGACCAAGACCGTTGTGGTTCCCGAGTGATTGTTCCGCATGTTGAGGCGACCTTAGTCGGTTAGGTGGGCAAATCGTGCCGACGTACCTTGCCCGACGAGGTGGTCGGCAGGCTCTCGACGACATGAAGTTCCTTTGGTGACATGTACATCGGCAGGGAGACCGCTGCCATTGAGCGAATCGACGCGAGCGTCGGCGGGGCATCAGGCTCGGTCGGCACGATCCAGGCGACAATGCGCTGTCCCCACTCCGGATCCGGCACCCCGGCGACGGCCACCTGGGCGACACCCGGATGTGCCTCCAACGCCGATTCGACCACTGCCGGCCACACGTTCTCCCCGCCGGTGATGATCATGTCGCCTCGCCTTCCCAACACTGTGACCCGCCCGTCATCACCGACCGAGCCGAGGTCGCCGGTTGGGAACCACCCGTCGACACGGGGGTCGACGCCATCGCGGTAGCAGCGCAACAGCATCGGGCAGCGGATGGAGATCTCGTCGCGTGCATCGACGCGGATCTCGACGCCGTCGAGGGGGAGCCCGCCGTAGACCACGCCACTGCCCGTCTCGGTCATCCCATAGGTCGTCACCACGTTTCCCGGCAGTCCGTCGGGCGGGCGCGAACCGCCGAGCACGATCCGTCTGAAGAGCCCTGCATCGATCCGCCTCAGCGCGGTCGACACCAGTGAGACCAGCGTTGCCCCGCAGCCCGCAGCGGCGCGAACGGCATTGGCGTCGAAACCGTCGTGGACCACGAGACGGGAGCCGGTCACGATGGCGCGGGTCACCACCGAAAGGCCGCCGACGTGTGACAACGGGAGGCACGCCAACCACGTGTCGTCGTCGACGACGCCGAGTCGGGCCGACGTGGCCACCGCCGAAGCGCGTACGGCATCGTGCGTCAACACCACGCCCCGAGGCGACCCCGTGGTACCGCTCGTGGCAACGACGAGGGCGTCGCCGTGCTCGACACCGCGGCCATCGAGGTGGTGCGTGCCGTTGTCGTCGATCAGGCGGTCGGGTGCAATCGTCGCCAGCAGGGCGGCGCGTGCCACCGGCGGCAGGCGTCGATCGAGCGGGAAGGCGGCATCGCCGGCATCCCAGATCCGTCGAAGGGCGTCGACGAAGTGGTCGCCTCCCGGCAGGTCGATCGCAACGAGGTGCGGCACGGTCAGAAGGCTACGGTGACGGCCGTGAATCGGTGGATACTCGGCGCTCGTCCGCGCACGCTTCCGGCTGCGGTCGTGCCCGTGGCGATCGGGGCCGGTGCGGCTGTCGGCGGTCCGTCACCCGTGTGGTGGAGGGTCGGCCCGGCGCTGGTCGTCAGCCTGGCGCTGCAGATCGGCGTGAACTACGCGAACGACTACAGCGATGGCGTCCGGGGCACCGACGACGTGCGCGTCGGCCCGCCGAGGTTGGTCGCCGGGGGACTCGCCAAGCCCGGTCATGTGAAGCGCGCTGCGCTCCTGGCGTTCGGTGTCGCTGCCGCAGCCGGGTTGGCGTTGGCCCTCGCCACGACGTGGTGGCTGGTGGTCGTCGGGCTCGTGGCGATGCTCGCCGGGTGGGGGTACACGGGCGGACCGCGGCCGTACGGATACCTCGGGCTCGGTGAGGTCTTCGTGTTCGTCTTCTTCGGTCTGGTGGCAACCGTCGGCACGACCTATGTGGTGGTCGAAGGATTCCCGGGTCACGCCTGGGTCGCCGGGTGCGTTGCCGGCTTCCTGGCGTGCGCCCTGCTCGTCGTCAACAACCTTCGCGACATTCCCACCGATCGGCTGGCGGGCAAGCGCACCGTGGCAGTGCGACTTGGTGACGGCAAGACCAGGTGGCTGTACATCGGTTGCATCGCCGCCGCCAAGCTGCTGATCATCGTGATCGCAGTGGTGTGGCGGGCCTGGGCCGCGATCGCCATCGCCGGCGTGGTGGTGGCCGTGCCGCCGATCCGCATGATTCGTCACGGCGCAGAGGGTCGTCAGCTCATCGCCGTCCTGGTCGGGACAGCGCGCGTGCAACTGGTCGTCGGGTTGCTGCTGTCGATCGGTCTGGCGTTGGGGCCGATCAGTACTTGATCTCGCGCAACCAGGCGGTGAGTGCGCCGATCACTTCGTCGCTCTGCTGAAGGTGCGCGGCGTGGCCGGCGCCGGGGATTTCCACGGAACGACCTTCGGGCACGGCCGCAGCGATCTGCCGACCGATTGCGGCGAACTTGTGATCGAGCTCACCCGACATGGTCACGACCGGCATGTTCATCTCTCGCAGGCGTGGCCACAGCGAGCCCTGTCCACCGCTGCCGGCGTGGCGCAAGCTGCTGGCCAACCCTTCCGCAGTGTTCGTCAGCCGGTCGGCGCGTTGTGCGTCGTCGAGCTCCAGCCCGGCGAACAGCGGCTGGGCCAGCCACTCCTCGAGGAAGGCGTCGACGCCCACGTCGACGATGTGATCGGCCAGCTTGTTGTCGGCAGCGCGTCGCTCGGCGCGCTCGCTCTCGTCGGCGATGCCCGGAGAGGCGCCGATAACAGCGAGCCCGTGAACCAGGTGTGGATACATCAGCGCGGCATGCATGCACAACCGCCCACCGAGGCTGTAGCCGACGTACACACCGAAGCCGCACAGCGCCGTCAGCATGTCGGCGCCACGACGCAGGTCGGCGCGCACGTTCGTGCTGCCGCCGTGTCCGGGAGCATCGACCACGATCGCCTCGTAGCCATCCGCGGCGAACCGGGCGGCGATCGGCTTCCACGAGTTGGAGGTCTGTGTGAAGCCGTGGACGAACACGAGTCGGGGCCCTTCACCGCATGTCCAGGCGGCGAGCCGGCCCTCGAGCGGGCGCCAGTCAGACATCTGCAGTGCGCTTGGCTACGACGCGTCGCAGCACTTGCACGAACGTGTCGGGCTCCTGCGCGCCCGGCACCATCCACTTGCCGTCGAACACGACCGTGGGAACGGCAGTGATCTCCAACTCGTGTGCGGACCGGAGCTCACTGCGGACCTCATCGACACCGTCGTCGCTGTCGAGGAATGCACGCACCCGGTCGTGGTCGAGACCGACCTCGGCCGCGCAGGTCGCCAACACGTCGGGATCGCCGATGTCGAGGCCGTCGATGAAGTAGGCCTGCAGCAGCCGTTCTTTCAGGGCGATCTGGTGGCCCGTTGCCTGGGCGAGCCCCAGCAGGCGGTGGGCAAGGAAGGTGTTGGCGCGCAGTGCGCGATCCATACGGAACTCGATGCCGCTTTCTGCAGCGACAGTGGTGACGTGATCGATGATCTCGTGTGCACGCTCCTCGCTGCCGAACTTCTTGGCGTATGCCGCGAGCACAGGCCCGGACTTTCCGGGTGACGCGGTCGGGTCGAGTTGGTACGGACGAAAGACGATGTCGACGTCGATCTCGTCGCTCAGTTCGGCGATGGCCGTCTCGAATCGGCGTTTGCCGATGTAGCACCACGGGCAAACGACGTCCGACCAGATCTCGACCGTGACACTCGGGCGGACGTGGGGGCGCACGTGCTGGATGATAGGCCCGTATCGTGGCGATCATGACCTCGGCGCCACAGGACGTGCAGGCCACATTCTGCGCCACGTTGGTCGACGAGTGGGTTCGTCACGGGCTGCGCCACGCCGTGGTTGCACCGGGTTCGCGCAGCACCGCGCTGGCGCTGGCACTGGCCGCACGGCCCGACATCCACGTGCACATCTTCCACGACGAGCGGTCGGCGTCGTTCGCCGCGCTGGGGATCGCCTTGGCCAGCGGCGTGCCAGCAGCACTGCTGTGCACCAGTGGCACTGCGGCGACGCACTTTCACGCAGCGGTCGTCGAGGCCCATCAATCCGGCGTGCCGATGCTGGTGCTGACCGCCGATCGGCCGCCGGAGCTCCACGGCGTGGGCGCACCACAGACGATCGAGCAGACCAACCTGTACGGCGTCGCTGTCCGCTCCTTCGTCGATCCGGGCGTCGCCGACGACGAGCAGCGCACGACCTGGCGATCTCTCGCGTCGGCGGGGTGGCGCAAGGCGACAGGCGATCGTCCCGGGCCTGTTCATTTCAACCTGCCGTTCCGCGAGCCGCTGGTGGGTCAGACGGGCGAGTTGCCTCCCGTCGAGCCAACGGAGTTGATCTCGCCGCCGCTGATCGTCATCGACGAATTGGTCGCCCTGTTGACGACGCCGCACGGTTTGATCGTGGCCGGCAACGGTGTCGATCAACCCCACGCGGTGCAGGCGCTGGCCGACGCGACGGGATGGCCGGTGCTGGCTGATCCGCTGTCGGGCTGCCAACTAGTGGAGTCGGCAGTCGTGCGGTTCGACGCCCTGTTGCGCCACACCGGCTTCGCCGCCGACCACTACCCGGCGGTGGTGCTCCAGCTCGGGATGCCGCCGGCGTCGAAGGTGCTGGCGCAGTGGCTGGCGGCTTCGGGTGCCTCGCACGTGGCCGTCTCACCCGCCGGGCTGGTGTCGGACCCGAACCTCCTCGGGGCTCAGCAGTTTCACGCGCCCATCGGCGTGCTCTGCGCACAGCTCGCGGCCCGGGTCTCGCATCACCACCGTGATGCGCCATGGCTCAGCGACTGGCTGCACGCTGATCGCATCGCTCGTTCTGTGCTCGACGCGGCTCTCGACGCGGAGCCCCGGCTGTCGGAGCCTGGTACGGCTCGGGCGATCACTGCAGGCGTGCCGGCAGGAGGCCACCTGGTGGTCGCGTCGTCGATGCCCGTCCGTGACGTCGAGTGGTTCGGTGCTCCCCGCAGCGATGTGACCGTGCACGCCAACCGCGGTGCGAACGGGATCGACGGTGTCATTGCCACCGGCATCGGTGTGGCCATCGGCAGCGGTGCACCCACCGGTGTGCTCCTCGGCGACGTCGCGTTCTGCCACGACATGTCGTCGCTCACCGCGTTGCACGGGCGAGGGCTCGATCTCACGATCGTCGTCACCGACAACGACGGTGGAGCGATCTTCTCGTTCCTACCGCAGGCCTCGACGCTTGCGGGCGAGCAGTTCGAGCAACTGTTCGGAACGCCACATGGCACCGATGTCGTCGAGGTCGCTCGGGCGTTCGGGCTGCGGGCCTACATCGCCGAGACCGCCGAGACCTTGGGTGCCGGGTTCGACGAGCCCGACACCTGTGTGGTCCGCGTCGCTTCGAATCGTCACGACAACGTCGAGGTGCACGCCGCGCTCAACGCGGCGGTGGTTGCCGAGCTGACCGCGGCAGCTACGGCCTGACGATGGCCGACAGCATCGCTTGGAACTTGGCCTGCGTCTCGGCGAGCTCGGCCAACGGGTCGCTCTCGGCAACGATGCCCCCGCCGGCCACCAGTCGGGCACTGCGGCGATCGGGTGAGAACTCGGCGCAGCGCAGCGCGACGGCCCACGTGCCGTCGCCGTTTGAGTCGACCCAGCCGACCGAGCCTGCGTAGCGACCGCGCTCGAACCCCTCGACCTCGGCGATCAGGGCCAGAGCTTCGGTGCGGGGAAATCCACCGACTGCAGGCGTGGGCGCCAGTGCACGGACGAGCTCGAGCACGTTCGGTCGGGGATCCGAGAGCTGGCCCTCCATGCGGGTACCGAGATGCTGCACGTTGGCGACAGCCACGATCGATGGCTCCGGCTCCCAGTCGAGGTAGCTGCACCACGGCAGCAGCGTGTCGTGGATCATGTCGATCACGACGCGGTGCTCGGTCTGGTTCTTGGCGCTGGCCAACAGCTCGGCCGCAGCGCGTTGATCGGTGTCGGGATCGCCACTGCGCGGCGTCGTGCCGGCGAACGGGTGAGCCCGCACGGTGTTGCCCTCCACCGACACCAACAGCTCCGGCATCGCACCGACGAACCCGTCGATCGAGTAGCGATAGCTCGACCCGAATGACATCCGCAGGCGCACCAGCACGGCGTGGATGTCGATCGGCTCGTCGCTGCTCACGCAGATCTCGCGGGCGATGACCGCCTTCGTCAGTCGGCCGTCGCGTACCGCGTCGCGTGCCGCGGTGACGGCGCGCAGATAGTGGTCCACCGGAGTCAGCGGTTCGCTCGTGAAGCTCTGTGCACGCGGCTGAGGGCGCGAGGGGGTGTCGAGCTCGGCGGCTGCGCCATCGATCGTCGTCACCCACTTGCGTCCGTCCGCCGCCTTGACGACCGCCATTGCCGGGATCACCAGCTCACATGGCGAGCCGGGCTTGAACGGTACGACTCCCATCGCCAGTGGTCGTGCGCCATCCGCCTGATCGTCGTGCTCGATCGCCGCGAGGAACTCGGCGACGTCGTCGATCGCGACTCGGGCTGCGACCCCTCGCCCGGCGACGCCGACCCCGTCGCGCACGAACAGGTACCCGTCGCCCCGAGCGATGTCGTTGAGGTCGACTTCTCGATCGAGCGGTCGACTGACGGCTCTCACGACCATTAGCTCCGGGTGCCGAGCAGCAGTTGGGTGATGCCGCCGGAGAGGTGGTGGTGCTCGGCGTCCGCGAACCCTGCGGCGCGCAGGTCCGCCAGCATCTGGTCGCGCGATGGAAGGTAGGCGACGCTCTTCGGGAGGTAGCGATACGCCGCGCCATCGCTGAGCAGGCTGCCGATCTTGGGCACCACCTTGCCGAAGTAGATGTTGTTGCCCCAGCGGATCAGCTTGTTGCGCGGCACACCGACATCGAGCAACGCGATCCGGCCGCCGGGGCGCACCACGCGGCCGAGTTCATCGAAGAACCGCGGCAACTCGACCAGGTTGCGCAACGCAAACCCACACGTCGCCCCGTCGACCGAATGGTCGGGCAACGGCAGCCGCAAGATGTCGGCTTGCGCACGTGGCGCTCCGCTGCGATCAGCGGCGAGCATCCCGAAGCTGAGGTCGAACGACAGCGGGCGATGGCCGGCACGGGTCAGGTCGACACACAGGTCGCCGGTGCCGCTGGCGAGGTCGATCACCGTGCTGGTCGGCGGGAGTGCCAGCAGCCGCACGGCCTTGCGTCGCCACCGCACGTCGAGTCGGAACGTCATGATGCGGTTGACCAAGTCGTAACGCGGCGCGATCGCATCGAACATCTGGCGGACCGCGGTTACCTTGTCGTCGCCCTGCGGCAGCGTCTCGCTGTCCCACGCACGTTTGCTCACCCGAGGCAGGCTATTCGCCATAGCGCGCCGTGGCGCCAGACAAGTCACCGAATCTCCGGACGCCCCGGAGATTCCGTGACTTGCTCAACGGTTTGTCAACCGGGGTGGCCGGTCGGGGGAGTAGACACCTGTGATGGTGACGAACGGCGACCTCCCTGCGGTCATCACCGTCGACTTCGAGTCGTTCTATGTTCAGACCGGTCGGCGAATGCTGTCGCTGGCCTTCTCGCTGACCGGCAGTTGGGGAGATGCGGAAGACCTCGTGCAGGAGGCGTACGCAGCTGCGCATCGTCGATGGAACGTGGTCGGTAGCTATGAGGATCCTGCGGCCTGGGTGCGTCGGGTGATCACGAACCGCGCCGTGTCGAGGTGGCGGCGACTGAGCCACGAGTTGAACGTGCGCCAACGACTTGCGGCCCGTGCCGCGCAGACATCGACCGCAACGACCCCGTCGGCAAGGACCCCGCCAGACTGCGGTGGTTGCTCAGCGACGTGCCGGCGGGATGGAAGCCGACAAACGTGTTCGACCAGACGACTGCACCACAGCGCCCTCTCCCCGACGGGTTCGCGATGAACATGTATGCGACCGACGCCGAACGGCGAGCGGTACACCATCCCGCTGCACGAGCTGCCTGGCACGGACGGAGTGCGCGTTGCCTCGATCGCCATCCCCGACAACCTGCTTGCTGAATTTGATCGACGCGAACGGCAACGTGCTGCAGTCGTACGCCCCCCACTGACGAGACACGTCACCGAATCTCCGGTTGCACCGGAGATTTCGTGACTTGCCTCCGACTCTGTGTCAACCGGGCGCCTCGCTGCGGCAAGTAATGATGCGTGATGGTGATTCACGCCGACAATGGCGACGAGCCTGGTTTGATCGATGTCGACTTCGACGACTTCTATCTCCGCGGGTACCGGCGTTGTCTCGCACTCGGCTACGTGCTGGCCGGCTCGGCAGTGGAAGCCGACGATCTCGTGCAAGACGCGTTCTCGATCGCCTATCGGCGTTGGTCGGAGATCTCCGCCTACGACGATCCGCTGGCCTGGGTGCGCAAGGTGATGGTCAACAACGCGATGTCTCGTGGCCGCCGGCTGCGCCGCGAGGTCCTCGCCCTGGTCAGGCTGCGCAATCGGCCGCCGATCGCCGCACCTGAAATCGACGACCGCGACCGCGAGCTGTGGCATCTGGTCAGCAAGTTGCCGAAGCAACAGGCTGCGGCCATCGCCTTGCACTACGTCCACGATCGCTCCGTCGAATCGATTGCAAAGGTGCTCGAGTGCTCGGTGGGAACAGTGAAGACCCATCTGTCGCGAGGTCGCCATGCCTTGGCTTCCCAGCTGGCGGCGACACCGAAGGAGGCGACGAACGATGACTGATCTCGACGCACACGAACAGGAAGTCGACACGCTACTTCGGCTCAGCGGCCCGAGGTTGCGGACAGCTCTGTCACACGTTGCGGTGACCGACTTCCGACGGCCTCGGTCGCGACGTCGCGGGTGGGTGATCGCCATCGCCGCGGTCGTCGTGCTGATCGTCGGCCTGGTGGCCATAGGAACGAACCGCAACGATCAGAGTCTGGGTAACGATCCCAGCCGCTTGTACTACCAGGTGAACGATGTGCCCGATGGTCTCAACCTGACCTCGATGATCGAGCCGCTGAGCCAGAGCGGCCCGCCGGGGGTCACGACAATGGTCAACGTCTACGCAACCGATGCCGCGCCGCTTGGCCAGATCGTGTCCGTGACGGGCTCGTCGGGCGTTCCCGGCCAGGAGATCGTGCCGGCCTCCGGGGGCACCAACTTCCGCGAGACGACGATCGCGGGGAATCGCGCCGCCTTTGCCGACGGGCAGTCGGGGCAACGACTGCTGTTCATCGAGGTCGATGGGCACTGGGTGATGCTGGCTTCGCGAAACATCGACGATACGGCCCTGACGAAGTTGGCGGCGGGGGTGACTCGGAATCCTGACGGGTCTGCGGCGATTCCTCCGGTGGACCTGGTCGATGGGCTCACGCTGGTACTGGGTGCCGACGCGCCGGTCGCTGACCTGTTCGTCGGACCGGACTTCGCAGGCATCGACTACGCCAACCCCGATGGTCGATCCCTGGGCCTGCGGATCGCCGAGCCGAAGCCATCATCTCGGGCCATGCTCGGCCTGGAGGCACCGCTTCGGTCGACGAAGGTCGCGGGTGGCAAGGGGTTCATCGGCAACTACACGTTCAGCGTGTCGAACCCGCCCCTCGATGTCCGGGTCGCAGCGTGGGAGCGAGATGGCCTCGCCTTCCGGATCACCGGCTTCAACGTCAGCGACGTCGAGATCCTGGCTGCAGCACAGTCGGTGGAGCCTGTGCCCGTCGCCACGTGGCACGCGCTGCTCCAACGCACTGGCGCCGACCAGGGCTCGACCGAAACCGTCCCTGCCGGTACCGTTCCGGCCGAACCTGCGCCACCGGGCACCGATCCGCCGTTCACCGGTGACGTGCGCGATGTGGTCGTCGATGTCTCGGTGATCAACCCTTCGACCAACGAACAGATCTGGTCGGGCACTCTGCCGACCGGCGAAGCGTGGTCGGTCGACATCAACTGGGTCTACGACTCGGTGGCGATGCAGCCAGCGATCGACGGGGTGGCGCAGGGTTCGTCGTACGGACCACTCGCTCGCAGCACCGGACAGGAGATCGGATGCTGCGCTCCGCTCAGCGTCATCACGGCAGACTCGACGGCCGCCGGGCTTCGGGTCACAACCAACCACGGCGATCGGTTCACGATCCCTTTGCACGACCTGCCAGGCACCGGCGGGCTCCGAATCGCCGTCCTCGCTCTGGCCGGTGGCGGCGGGCCGCAGCGTGCCGAGTTGATCGATGCCGACGGCAACGTCCTGCAGACGATGCCCGGAGGCTCGTAGCCACCGTCGCATCGGGCTAGCAAGTCACCGAATCTCCGGTGCAACCGGAGATTTCGTGACGTGCCCGGCCACGGATGGGTTAGGTGGCGGACGCGGCGATCTGCTTCGCCCAGCGGTAGTCGGCTTTGCCTGACGGCGAACGCACGACGTCGTCGACGAACACGAATGCCTTGGGCAACTTGTACCTGGCGATGTGTCGCTCGGCTTCGGCCAGGAGTGAGGCCTCGTCGGTCGTGTGACCGGGGCGGATCCGTACGACGGCGACGACCTCGTTGCCCCAGCGTTGGCTCGGCCGTCCGGCGACCACGCAGTCGTACACGTCGGGGTGAGCCCGCAAGGCGGCCTCGACCTCCTCAGCGAAGATCTTCTCGCCTCCACTGTTGATCGTCACGCTGTCTCGCCCGTGCAACTCGACCACGCCATCGGCCCGCAACCGCGCCCGATCGCCCGGCACGGCGTAGCGCACGCCGTCGATCACGGGATAGGCCCGCTCGGTCTTGGCCGCGTCGCCGAGGTAGCCAAGTGCCAATCGACCGCTCTTGGCCAGCCAGCCCAACTCGTCGTCACCGGGTTGCAGTTCGCGATCGAGGTCGGCCGACAGCACGTGGTTGCCCGGGCTGATCGCGAACATGCCCGTGGTTGCTCGAGTGCCGGCCGAGACGTGCGCCAGCTGCCCGCCGGCCTCCGACGACCCGAGCCCGTCGACGATGATCAACGACGGCAGGTGGCTGAGGAACTCCTCTTTCAACCCCGAGCTCAGTGCGGCACCTCCCGACAGCAACACGGTCAGACATTGCAGGTCGTATGTGGACGCGTACAGTTCGTCGAGCAGCGGTCTGGCGAAAGCGTCGCCGACGATCAGCAGGAAGTTGAGCCGCTCGCGTTCGATGAGGCCCCAGATGTCGGCGGGTTCGAGGCGGTCAGGGATGGATTGCACGAAGACCGTGCCGCCGAGGTTCCACGTTCGGAACGTCATCCAGTGCCCGGCGCCGTGCATGAACGGGGGAGCGAGCAACGCCCGCAGGCCGCCGTCCGCCGTTGCAACGACATCGTCGAGACGCTCGGCCGGCGAACCGCCGAAGCACTCGACGTTGGCATCGCCGTTGCGCCACATCACACCCTTCGGCATGCCGGTCGTGCCGCCGGTGTACAAGATGTAGAGGTCGTCGGGACTCCACGCGACCGCGGGCTTGTCGGGCGATGACGACGCCAGAGCGTCCTCGTACCAGACGGCGCCGGGCAGCAGATCGTTGCCGGACTCATCCGAAACCTGCACGATCACGCGAAGGTTCGTGAGGTCGGGAAGCACCTCCGCCAGTGTCGGGGCGAACTGGCTGTGAATCACCACCGCCGCGGCACGGGAGTCGTTGAGGAGGTAGCGCAGTTCCTCGGCCACGTACCGGTAGTTGACGTTGAACGGGGCGACGCGGGCCTTGAACGCCCCGAGCATGGCCTCCAGGTACTCGTTGCCGTTGTGCAGGTACACGGCCAGGTGGTCCTGACCGCTCTCGTGCCCGGCGAGCTGTGACCGTTCAGTGTGCACGCCGAGACCGGCGTCGAGCAGGAAGTTGGCCAGTCGTCGGGTTCGCTCGGTCACATCGGCCCACGTCAGTCGTCGATCGCGGAACACCAGGCATTCCGCGTCGGGTCTGGTCGCGGCGATCGCCTCGTGGATGTCGGCCACCGAGAACTCCATGGCCGCAACCTAGGCAAGCTGTGACCAGCGTCACCTATCGGACCGCCGAGCACGGCCGAAGGCTCACCGACCGCGCCCTCTATGGTGCGCCGACATGAGCAAGATCATCTTTGGTGTCTTCATGCCACAGGGTTGGAAGATGGAACTGGCAAGCATCGAAGGTGCCCAGGCGAAGTGGCAGAAGGCGGTCGACATCGCCGTGCGCGCCGAGGCCCTCGGGTACGACTCGATCTGGGTCTACGACCACTTCCACAACGTGCCGCGGCCGGCGGGCGAGGCGGTCTTCGAATGCTGGACGACTATGGCTGCAATCAGCCAGCTCACGACCACCGTGCGACTCGGGCAGATGGTCGGGTGCAACAGCTACCGCCAGCCCAGCGTGCTGGCCAAGATCACCTCGACGATCGATGTGATCAGCGGCGGTCGCCTCGACTGGGGGATCGGCGCCGGGTGGTACGAGAACGAGTACAAGGGCTACGGCTTCGAGTTCCCTCGCCCGAAGGACCGCATCGGCATGTTGCGCGAGTGCGTGGAGATCGTCAAGAGTATGTGGACGCAACCGGAGACCACGTTCGCCGGGCAGTACTACCAACTGTCACGAGCGAACTGCGACCCCAAGCCGCTGCAATCTCCTCACCCACCGATCTGGATCGGTGGTGGGGGAGAGCAACTGACGTTGCGCGTCGTTGCTCGTCATGCCGACTACTCGAACTTCGGCGGGCAGCCGGAGGAGTGGGCTCGCAAACGGGAGATCTTGAACGGCCACTGCACCGCCGTCGGCCGCGACGAGGCGACGATCGGCAAGACCTGGTCGCCGGAGATGTGCATCCGCTCGACCGAGGCCGAGTTGAAGGCGATGGGCACCCGCAGCCTGTGGGGCGACCCGTTCGAGAAGTGGCAGGCCAACGGATTGGTCGGCACACCCGAACAGATCTGCGAGAAGGTCCAGACGTACATTGATCTCGGTTGCACGGGCTTCATCCCGTGGTGCAGCGACTACCCCGACACCGAGTCGATGGATCTGTTCGCGTCTGAAGTGATGCCGCATTTCCGCTAGCGCATCTGGATGACGTTGCCGGTCACCATTCGTGCCTCGTCAGTGCACAGCCAGGCGATTACCGCGGCAACATCGTCGGGCTCGGCGACGTGGAAGTGCTCGGAACTGGTCGCGGCAAACTCACGAATGGCGTCGTTCACCCAACCCGAGTCGGTGATCGGCGGATGAACCATGTTGGCGGTGACCCCCCGGCGACCGAGCTCGGTGGCAGCAGACATCGTGTAGTTCTCCAGCGCGACCTTCGCCGCGCCGTACGTGACTTCGGACGGGAACCCGTTGGGACCACCCGACGTGAGACCGACGATGCGACCCCACGTGCCGTCGCTGGCGATCAGCCGCCGGGCGAACTCGGCGATCATCAGCGCACCGGCGCGCGCATCGACGCCGAACGTGCGGTCGAACAGTTCGGCGGTCACCTCGGGAGTCTCGCGTCCGGCCGAATCGGTGCCGCCCGCCGCGAACGAGTCGCCCGACGTCCAGCCCGTTGCGTTGTTGATCAGGATGTCGACCGGCCCGAACTCGGCCTCGGCGCGATTGAACAACATCGCGGGCGTGGCAGCGTCGAGCAGATCGGCTTCGATTGCGATCGCCCGGCCGCCTGCCACAGTGATGCGATCGACGACCTCGCCGCCCGCCTTCATCCGATTCTTCTGATAGCGCTCGGGCGTCTCCGGATCCGATGTGACGCGACGTCGCAGATAGGTGACGACCACCGCGATCCCACGAGCTGCGAGTCGTTCGGACGTAGCCGCACCGATCCCGTGGTTCGCGCCAGTAACAATCGCGACATGCTGGATCTCTGACTTCATCACGGCGAATCTATTCCTCGGCCATCAGGTTCGGGTTCAGCTGCGCCGGCTCTCGTCCTACCGTGAGTCCGATTGTGCGCGGAGCCGCGACACCCGGCTCACATCAGCCCCATCGGCATCACACTGTGAGCCCGATTGCGCGTCCTGATACGACACCCGACTCACACCAGCTGTATGTGCTCGGGCGAGCCGCGGACGGTCGCTACTCGTAGCTGCGATAGATCACTTCGGCGACGCAGCTCGGTTTGGCGGCGCCTTCGCACTCGAAGGTCAGTTCGTAGGTCGACTGCACGCCGCCGGCGATGTCGTCGACGCTCAGCAGCTTGATGCCGAGTCGCAAGTTGGCGCCGACCGGTACGGGTGACATGAACCGAACCTTGTTGCAGCCGTAGTTCACGCCCATCGTGAAGCCGGTGGTTTGCACGACCAGTGGCATCATCATCGGCGCGAGCGACAAGGTGAGGTAGCCGTGGGCGATCGGCCCGCCGAACGGGCTCTCCTTCTTCGCCCGCTCCGGGTCGACGTGGATCCATTGGAAGTCACCGGTCGCTTCGGCGAACTGGTTGACCCGCTCCTGGCTGATCTCCAACCAGTCGCTGTAGCCGAGGTGCTCACCGACGGCCGCTTTGAGCTCGTCGGATCCGTGAATCATGCGTGCAGACATGGTGCGAGCATTGCAGTCGCCTCGGCGTACGGTGAAGTCGTGACCGATCGGCTGTTACGTGCAGCACTCCTGCCTCTTCGCTTGACCAAGAACGCAGCCCGCCTGCTACGAAGTGCGCTGATGGCCGATTTCCTCACCGCCTATTCGATCACGCAGTCCGGCAAGTTGGCCGTGATCGACGATCGCCCCGATGGAACCGTCACGACCATGACGTATGGGCAGCTCAACGAACAGGCCAACCGCTTGGCCAACCTGTTGTTGGAGCTCGATGCCCGCCCGGGCGACACGAAGGTCGTGTGGTGCGGGCAGAACTCGCCGGGGCTCGTGGTGGTGATCAACGCGGCGCGCAAGTTGGGGGTGACCGCGGTGCCGCTGAACTATCGGCTCAGCGACGAGGAAGCGACGTTTGTGACCGACCATTGCGATGCGACGATCGTGTACGTCGACGCTGAGTTCGCCCCGATGTTCCAACGCATCCGCGGTGCGCTGCCGAAGGTGCAGCACTACTTGGTCTTCGACGGCAAGGTTCCGAAGGACATGGTCGATGCCGACGCGGCGATCGCCGAGGCCTCGGCCGCCGAGCCCGAGATTCCGGAATCGACCGGCAGCGGTGCGACCATGATCTACACCAGTGGCACGACGGGGAAGCCGAAGGGCGCACTTCGCCGTAGCTCGGGCAACCCGGTACAACTCGGGGCCATGCTGGCCTACGTCGGCTATTTGCCGAGCGACATCTATGTCCCCACCGGTCCGCTGTATCACAGTGGTCCTGGCGGCTTCATGGCGATTGCCCAGGCGCTCGGTCAGACGGTGGTGCTGCAACGCAAGTTCGACCCCGTCGATTGGCTGCGTCTCGTCGGCAAGTACCAGGTCACCTCGACGTTCAGTGCGCCGACCCCGATCCGGATGATCTGCAACCTGCCGGCAGAGGTGAAGGCCAACTACGACGTGTCGTCGATGAAGCGAATGATCGCCAACGCCGCGCCGTGGAGCTTCACGCTGAAGCAGATGTACCTCGCCGACTTCCCGGCCGACTCGCTGTTCGAGGTGTACGGCTCGACCGAACTCGGCGTCAACTGCATCCTTCGCCCCGAGGATCAGTTGCGCAAGCCCGGTTCGTGCGGCAAGCCGGCACCGATGGTCGAGCTCAAGTTGTTCGACGACAACGGCAACGAGGTCACCGGTACGGGGCCCGAGCATCCGGGGGAGTTGTTCGTGAAGAGCCCGAGCGCGTTCGCCGACTACTACAAGCAACACGATCAGTACGTGAAGGACCAACGCGACGACTATCAAACCGTCGGCGACATCGCCTACCGCGACGACGAGGGGTACTACTACATCTGCGACCGCAAGAAAGACATGATCATCAGCGGTGGCATGAACATCTATCCGGCCGAGATCGAGGCGGCGCTCGAGATCCATCCTGATGTGCTCGAGGCAGCGGTCTTCGGTGTGCCCAGCGAAGAGTGGGGTGAGTCGGTGCACGCCGTCGTCGTCGTTCGTGAGGGTGCGACCATGACCGAGCAGCAGGTGATTGCGCACTGTCGCGAACACCTCGCCGGGTACAAGATCCCGAGGTCGGTCACGTGGAGCCCTGAGCTACCCAAGACCGGTAGCGGCAAGATCCTCAAGCGTGATCTGCGTGCCCCGTTCTGGGCAGGTCGCGCCAGCAAGGTGTAGCCCGTGTGGAGTGTCTCAAGGCACCCAGGTGGGCGCCAAGAACTCCACAAGGTCTAGCAGCCGGCGTTCGAAAAGGCGATGGAGATCGGGAGCTGTTTGCCGATGCTGGCCGAGATGTCGGCACCCATGTAGGTGGCGAGATCGGCTTGGGCAGCGGTGTCGCCGCCGAGGCCACGCTGCACGATGTCGTTCGCTCCCGACATGAACGACAGGGCTGCCGCAGCGTCGGCGTCGCTTCCGAGCGCCGCGGTGATTGCAGCCAGTTGATCGCCGAACTTCGGGACGGTGCCGAGTGGGATCTGAGCCCATTCCGAGGTCGGGGAGTTGCTCATGCCGATGACCACCTGCCAGTTGACGATCATGCTGGCGAGGGCCTCCTGCAGCCCCGCACACTCGACCTTGCCGCCAGCTGCTGCAGGTTGGGTCGCGGCCGTGCCGGAGGTGTTGGAGGAGGCCGGCGCGACGGTCGCACTACTTCCGGACGCAGCCGGGTTGGCATCGCTACCGCAAGCGACGAGCGCGCCGGAGATGACGAAGAGGACAGCGAGTAGGTGGCGAGCCTGGCGCATCCGCGAAACCTTACGGCATGTGCTCAGCGCACGCCGGGAACCTCGACCGGCGAGTCCTGACTGAAGACGTTGACCCAACGACCTGACCTGCGAGACCACAACGAACTGATGTACATCGACTCTTGTGTACCGCGCCGACCTCGTGCGATTCGATGCCAGTCGGCCCGGTATGCAAGCAGCACGTCGTGGTCCGAGACCACCAACAGCCGTGGATCGTGCAACTCGAAGTCAGCCACTGTCGGACCATTCGCCAACTGCCCAGCGTGGTCCGATCGTCCCGCGAACCCACTGGGGTAGACACCGAGAAATTCCTCGGCGAGCAAGCGGGTGTCCGCCTCCGCATCACCGTTGCGGAGCGCCTCCCAGACCTGGGTTTCGAGTTCGATGAACGTGCTGATATCGGTATCACCTGCATCCATGGCTGCATTCTCGCCGGGCTACGCGAATCCGTACAGCTCCGCAGGGTTGTCGACGAGGGTGCGGTCACGGGCCGCATCGTCGGGCAACCACTCGAAGCACAGCCGGCCGAGAACCTCGACTGATGGAGGATCGGCCTGGCCCGGATGCGGCCAGTTCGTCGCCCACAACATCCGTTCGGGAAATCCTTCGACGAGTGTGTGCACCATCAGAGTCACGGCGGCGTACTCGTGCGTCGGATCGACTGCCGATTCGTACGGCGCCGACAGCTTGACCCAGCACCGTCCGGTTTCGAGCAGTCGCAGCAGCACGACGAACCGTTCGTCGTCGGGCCCGACCGGCGGCATGTACCGGCCGACGTGATCGATCACGAGAGGAGTCGGAAGGGCGACGAGCGCATCGAACCGATCGGCGAGATCGCGACCGTTCATCTGCAGTTGGATGTGCCAGCCGTGCGGAGCGATTCGATCGGCGACGCTGCGCATGATCTCCCACGGCACCGCGCCACCGGGCAGCATGTGAAACCGCGCACCGCGTGCGCCGAGGTGCGTCAGGTGTTCCAGCTCGTTGTCGGGAACCTGATCGTCGATCACCACGACCGCGCGGGCGCTCTCACCGATCTCGGCGACCGCGTCGAGCGTGCACGAGTTGTCGAAGCCGTACGTGGACGGTTGTACGACCACGACCCGCTGGAGACCGAGCGCCGCCTGCACCTGCCGATAGTCCTCGACTGTCGCCTCGGGTGGCCGCAGCAGTGAGGATGCAGCAACGGGGTAGCGGCTGTCGTAGATGTGCATGTGTGTGTCGCACGCACCTGGCGGGAACTGCGGCACGCTCATCGATTGCCCCACCAGGCTCGCAGGCGGCGGGCGTCCTCGAGGTTGACGACGCGGGGAGGCATCGCGCCGGCGAGCATGGCCCGAACCTGCTCGACCGAGCTCAGTGCCTGCGCGTCGGCGTTCTCCGGGGTCAGCCCGCCCAGGTGTGGCGTCGCGACCACGCCGGGACGACGTGCCAGCGCGGGTGACGGGCGCTGATCGGGGGCTCGACCGACGTCCATGGCCAACCCTGCGAGGTGACCGGAATCGAGGGCTGCAGCGACAGCGGCCTCGTCCAGCAGTTCACCGCGCGACACGTTGACCAACATCGTGCCCGGCCTCATGGCCGCCAGCGCCCCGGCATCGATCAGGTTCTCCGTCTCGGCGGTGGCGGCGGCGAGGGGGAGCACGAAGTCGGAGGATGCGAGGAGTTCGTGCTGACTCATCTGTTCGAATCCATCGAGCGTGGCGTTCACGCTCGGATCACAGACCACCACGCGCATGCCGACTCGATGCAGGAGCACGGCGAGGTACGAGCCGATAGCTCCGTAGCCGATGATGCCTGCCGTCCGCCCGCGCAGTTGCCGACCGGCGCGCTGCGGCGGTGCCACTGCGCTGCGGTACCCGATCGTCGACTCGCTCACGTTGCGGGCGAGGTCGAGCATGAGGGCAAGGGCGAGCTCTGCGGTCGACGCGACGAAGCTCTTGTCGGCACGGCCGATCAAGACGCCGGCCGCGCTCGCGGCCGGCACGTCGATCGTGCTGATGTCGACGGCGCAGCGCAAGAACCCCAGCAGGCCGGGCAAGTCGGTGAACAGTGCGGCGTCACCCGGCGTCGAGCGGTGGGCGATGATCACGTCGCAGTCGCGTGCCGCGGCGATCAACTCGGTCGTGGTCAGGTCGCGGTCGAGCGGGTTCACGACGACGTGGGCGATTGCCTCCAGCTCCGGAAGTGCCCGTGCGTAGTAGGCCTCGAGATCCTCCGGGTTGTGGGTGAGGAACGCCGTCAGCACCTCGGCGACGCTACACGCGGGTCAGTAGCCGAGTCGTTCGACCCGGTCGGGCCGGCGCTGCCAATCCTTGTCGACCTTCACGAACAACTCCAGGTAAGCACCCTCGGGCAACTGGGCGCGAGCGAGCTTGCCCACCTCTTTCAGCACCGCGCCGCCCTTGCCGATGACCATGCCCTTCTGGCTCTCGCGCTCGACGATGATCTCGACACGAATCCTCGGCCACTCCCATTCGGTCACGCGCGTCGCGATGCTGTACGGCAGTTCGTCGTGGGTCACCGCCAGCAACTGCTCGCGCACCAACTCGGCGACCCACGTCTCTTCTGGCTGATCGCTGACGGTGTCGTCGGGGAAGTAGAGCGGACCCTCCGGCATCAGTGAGGTGAGGTGGGCGATCAACGCCGGGATGCCCTCGCCGGTCTTGGCCGAAACAGGGAAGTAGTCCGATGCGCCCAACGACGACGCCGCGCTGAGCTGACCGATCACTCGATCCTTGTTGACCGCGTCGATCTTGTTGACGATCACAATCGAGGTGGGGAGATCGAGGTGGCCGGCAACCCACTGATCACCCGTTCCGAACGGCTTGGTGGCATCGATCACGAGGCAGACCGCGTCGACATCGCTGACGCTGTCGAGCGCCGTTGCATTGACCCGCTTGCCCAGTGCCGTGACCGGTTTGTGCAGGCCCGGCGTGTCGACGAAGATCACCTGCGCGTCGGGCGTGGACAGGATGCCGCGAACCCGTGTGCGCGTGGTCTGCGGCTTGTCGCTGACGATCGACACCTTGCGACCGCACATCGCGTTGACCAGTGTCGACTTGCCGACGTTGGGCCGCCCGATGAGTGTGATGAAACCGCTGCGCACGATCAGACTGTCGTCGGGACGGTCGTCGTCGTTATTGTCGTGGTGGTCGTCGGCACCGGAGGGTTCAGCAGGTCTTTGTAGTCGCGCCGAGCCAACGGCTCGGTTCCATCAGTGAGTCCGCCGCTTGGGCCGCGGGGCACTTGAAGCGGCGACCCGTTCCGAGCGAACAGCACCTGTCCGATTCCTCCCACGTCGTCGAGAACGGTCAGCACGATTTGGCCGATCGCCAGCAGCTGGTCCTCTTGCGGGATCTGCTCGAAGAAGCCGGGCGGTAGCTCAATCGTTGCTACTCCGGAATCATCTTCGGTTGATGTGATCAACGCCTTCTCCTTCGTGGGTACCGCTGAGCGTATGCCGACGCCGAGATCACCCGACGGTGGACCCTCCTGCAGTGCGCGGAGGACCTGGTTGGTCGAAACTGGCTTCGCCAGCGTACGGGGGTATCCCTTGAGCTGTGACCCGCTGATGAAGTACAACGTCACGTCCTCGCTGGCGATGGTCGTCGCCGTATCCAAGATCGTCGTTGTCGTGGTTGGCTCGACCGTCGGCAGCGTCGTGGTGGACGTCGAAGTGGATGGGAGCGAGTCGCCGAGGTTTCGCAGGTCTTTATCCTGGATCGTGCTGACCTGACCGTTGTCGGGAATGCCGCATGCCACAACAACACAAATCAGCAGCACTGTGATTGCGCTGAGCCGCTTCAACATCACGTCACCTCCGCGAAGCTGACCTTGAACCTGGCACCGCCGCCCGGACGGTCCTCGACCCAGGCCTCACCGCCGTGAGCGTGAGCGTGTTCGGCGACGAGGGCCAACCCGAGGCCGGTGCCGACGCGGTGCCGCGCTGCGCTGCCGCGGGCGAAGCGCTCGAAGATGCGCACCCGCTCACCACGGGCAACTCCCGGTCCGACATCGTCGACCGAGAGGGCGATGCCGTGCCGGCCGTGGGGCTCGACCTTGACACGCGACGGTCCGCCAGCGTGCTCCCTGGCGTTCTCGAGCAAGTTGGCGAGGATTCGCTCGAATCGCAGCTTGTCGACCCGCACCGTCTTCGGCACCTTCGGATCGATCTCGATCGGCGTGTCGCCGAACCCGTAGCGCTGCGCGATGCGCGACACGAGCTCGCCGACGTCGACCTCTTCACGCAGGAGTTCGGTGGAGCCGGCATCGATGCGGGAGAGCTCGAGGAGGTCCATCACCATCTGATCGAAGCGACGAACCTGACCGACGACGACATCGAGGGCCTGCTGGGTGCGGTCGGGCAGGTCGGCGCGTCGCGTGTCGAGCACCTCGACTGCAGCCGTGAGCGCGGTGATCGGCGATCGCAGTTCATGGCTGACATCCGACGCGAATCTGGCCTCGCGTTCGAATCGGGTTTGCACGGCATCGGCCATGTCGTTGAACGACTTGGCCAACCGGGCGAGGTCGGGGTCGGCCTCCGGCGCCATGCGGGCGTCGAATCCACCGGAGGCAATCTCGCCCGCCGTGGTCGCCACGCGAGAGATCGGGCGCAACAAGCGGCGACTGGTCGACCAACCGAGTGCACCGGCGAAGATCGTCGTGACAGCCGCGCCAATACCGAGCGCTGTACCGATGGCACGAAGCGCACGATCGGTATCCCGCAGCGGAATGGCCTCGTAGTACTGGGCGTCGGCGGCCGGAATGCTGAGACCAACCGCCATGTACGGGTCGCCATCGACGCTGAATCGCTGCGTCGCGCTTCCACCGCGCTTCACGAACTCCATGAGGTCCGGCGGATATGCGGTTCCGGGAAAGGCGGCGTTGGACGGCAACGGATCCTTGCCAGCGACGTTGAGGAGCGCGTAGCCCTCACTGCTTCGTTTGAGACTCCGCACCAGTGCTCCGATCTCTATATCGGTGGGCGCGGGGTTCTGCTGCAACAAGGTCGCCCGCACCGAGGTGGCGTTGGCGACTGCCTGGGTGAGGATGACGTCGGAGCGTTGCTGGACCAAGAAGTTGCGGGCGACGCCGTACGTGACCACTGCCAAGGCGAGGCCGGCGACCAGCGCGGTCACGCCGAAGAAGAGCGTGACGCGCGTACGAAGACGTAAAGAGCGTCGTTGACGATCGGCCACGGGCACAGTGTGCCCGATCTGCACGCGTCGTGCGGTGGCGGATGCGCTCAGGCGGCGATGCTGACCAGCGGCACGGCTTGCTCTTCGCTTTGCAGCACGGGAGCGAGCGTATCGAGGTCGGCCAGGATCAGTTCGCTGCGCAGCATCAGTTCGGTGCAGACGAAGACCAATTGCTGGCCGCGCTCGGCGCAGATGCGAGCAACGTCGCGGAGGGCATCGATGCCGACTTCGGCCAGGAGAGAGACGCCCGACAGGTTGATGACCAAGCCGTAGGACTGCGGGCCGATCAGGCAAGTACTGCGAATCGACATCGCTTGTTCACGATTGATGATCGGGCCGGCGACACCGATCATGGTGACGTGGCGATATGTATCGGTATGCGCAGTCAGGATCGGTGTCAACAACTTGCAGCCTCCTACGTTCGGGACGGTCAAGGATGTGCTGCCCGCACTGTTCCGCGCTGCCGGTGGAGTACCAGGGGGAGGTAGGTACCCCACCGGGGCAGCGTGAACAGTGGCTATCGTGACGTACCAATGTGACGGGATAACGCGGCGACTGTGCGTTTTCTGTAACAGAATGACCACAGCGAGTAGGTATTGGGCCCGAGTTCGCATTTGGCGGGCGGTGCGTTGACGGCGAGTAGGTTCACTAGGTGCATTCTCTGTTGTTCATCGAAGATGACGACGCCATTCGGTTGGCGCTGAGCCTGGCCCTCGAGGACGAGGGATACGAGGTTCGCCAGGCCGAAGACGGTCGCTCTGGATTGGCAGCTTTTACCGACCGAGAGCCTGACCTGGTGTTACTCGATCTTCGGTTACCTGATATGAGCGGTTTCGAGGTATGTCGCAACCTGCGTGCCACCAGCATCGTTCCGATCATCATCGTCACCGCTCAGGCCGACACCTACGACCTGGTAGCGGGCCTGGAGGCCGGCGCGGACGACTACGTCACCAAACCGGTCGTTCCGAAGGAATTGGCCGCCAGGATCCGCGCCGCGCTCCGCCGCGTGCATCTCCACGACGTGCCGTCGCTCGCCCCCGCCAGCCGCTTCGGTGACGTCGAATTGCGCCGTGAGCAGGGCATTGCGTTGAAGGCCGGGCGAGAGCTGAGCCTGACCAAGACCGAGTTCCGGCTGTTGTGCGAGTTCGCCGACCACGTCGGGATGGTGTTGTCGCGAGATCAGCTGCTCGAGCGGGTCTGGGGATACGAGTACCTCGGCGACAGCCGCCTCGTCGATGCCCACGTGCGCCGTCTGCGCGTCAAGATCGAAGATCAACCGGACGAACCGAAGTTGATCGTCACCGCTCGCGGCATCGGCTACCGCCTCCTGCCCTGACCATCTCGAACCCAGCGTTTGTGAGCCGGCGCCCCGCATGGGGGCTGCGCCGTCAAACGCTTCGGGGGGACGGGTTCCAGGGCCGACTTCGGAGGTATTCGCCGAGGCCCTTGGCCTGTGCGTCGAACGCGGTGCTCGAGGCCACGCCGTCGCCGAGGTAGCCGACGATCACGAAGTTGAGAGCCAGCAGGTTCGGGAGTTCGTGCCGATGGATCGCCAGACCGGCGGCTTCTGGGATCAGCGCACCGACTGCCTCGGCGGTGAGGTTGGCGTCGAGCCAGGCGTACCCCGCGGCGTCGACCGCCCAGATGCCCACGTTGGCGTTCCCGCCCTTGTCGCCCGAGCGTGCTCCGAAGTATCGACCCAACTGCTCGCCCGGCGCGGGCCCGACGGGTGCGACATCATCGTGGCCGATCGCAGTCGGCGAACGACCTGCGGGTCCCGTCGGCGACGGTTCGATCGAGATGCGGCGGCCGTCGGCCAAGACGACCACCTGATGGACCTCCTCGTTGGCGACGAGCGCAGGCCAGTAGACGCCGAACGCTTGCCCGTCCGATGGCGGTGATGCGACGAAGAACCCGGGATAGTTGGCCAGCGCCAGTTCGATCGCAGCGGATGAGAACGCCCGGCCGACCGCCCGCTCGTCCGTCGACTTCACCGCGATGTGCAGCCGGCCCGACGACGCTTCCTGACCGATCGCGTCTGCGGGTGCGGCGACGAAGCGCACGTCGACCTCGTCGTAGCGGTCCGTGCCGCCGAGCCGCGCGAACAGGGCCGACTGGACCCACGCCGCCTTCTCGGGCTGGTTCAAGCCGGTCAGCACGAACGTCGTCCGGTTGCGGTAGCCCCCGCCGTAGTTGATGCAGACCTTGGTCGTGGCCGGCGCCGCCGCGCCACGAACTCCGCTGACGCGCACCCGGTCCGGCCCGGCATCGGCGACGTGGATCGTGCCGAAGTCGGCCACGACGTCGGGATTCAGGTACTGCGGACTGCCGATCTCGTACAGCAACTGCGCCGTGACGGTGCCCACGCTGACCAGACCGCCAGTCTCCGAGTGCTTGGTGATCACGCAGGATCCGTCGCGGTCGACCTCGGCGAAGGGGAACCCGAGCGGCTTGGCGAGATCGGGGATCTCCGAGAAGAAGCTGTAGTTACCACCGGTCGCTTGGGCTCCACATTCGATCACATGGCCGGCGACGACCGCGCCGGCCAACGCGTCCCAGTCGTCGCGGGCCCACTCCCACCACCACGCGGCCGGGCCGACCACCAGCGAGGCATCGGTGACGCGCGGACAGACCACCACATCGGCGCCGGCATCGAGTGCGGCAGCGATGCCCCAGCCCCCGAGGTACGCATTGGCCGAAACGGGATCGGCCGACAGCGGGGCTCCCGTGTCGAGGTGAGCCAACTGGGGCCGAAGGCCGTCGAGGCGAGGCATCAGGTCGTCGCCTTCGACGTGGGCGACCGACGCGGCGATACCGAGCCGCTCGGCGATCTGGCGAACCCTGTCGGCACAACCGGAAGGGTTCAGCCCGCCGGCGTTGCTGACGATCCTGATGCCCCGGTCGATGCAGCTCCCGAGCACCAGCTCGAGCTGCGTGAGGAACGTGGAGGCATACCCGAGGTCGCTGTTGCGGGCCCGCTGCTTGTGCAGGATCAGCAAGGTCAGCTCGGCCAACCAGTCGCCGGTGAGCACGTCGATGTTGCCACCGTCGACCATCTCCTGCGCCGCCGACAGCCGATCGCCGAAGAACCCACTGCAGTTGGCGATTCGGATGGGGCGGTCGCGGCTCACGACGATTCGATCCTCACCAACGGCTGACCGGAATCGACCTGCTGGCCCGCCAGAACGAACACCTCGACGACCCTGCCAGCGACTGGGGAGACCACCTGGTGCTCCATCTTCATCGCTTCCATCGTCAGCAGCGGCTGACCGGCGGCACCTCGTCGCCGACGACGACAAGGACCCGCAGGATCGATCCCGGCATCGGCGCAACGGTCGACCCGGCGCGCCCGGCATCGTCGGGCGGTGAGTAGCGCGGCGGCACCACGAAGCGGTACTGGCCGCGCGACACGAACACCACGTCGCCGTCGACCTCGGTCTCGATGAACTGCAACGCGGGGAGCCACGCGTCGTTGACCGCAACGCCGTCGACGGATGCCTCGACCACGGTGCCTGAGCGATCGCAGCGGTACCGCACCTCATGCGACCCGACCCGCACCTGTTGTGGCTGGCCGGGGTTGTTGCGCCAGCCGGATGGGAACTGGGTGAGCGCCTGCCGTTGTGTTCGCGCCCATGCCAATGCCGCAGCCGCGGTGTACGCAGGTTCGGTGTCGGGCGCAGATGGCGGGTTGCGATCGAGCCATCCGGTGTCGATCTCGCGCCAGTCCTCAGCGAGTTGCGCAAGGAGGTCGAGCAATTGGGAGCGGTTGGTGATCGGCCCGATCAGATGCGCTCGGCCGAGGGCACGCTGCAGTTTGTTGATCGCCCCAGCCCGCGTCGGGGCGTGGGCGATGACCTTGGCGATCATCGAGTCGTAGAAGGGGCTGACGACAGATCCACTCACCACACCACTGTCGACCCGCACGCCGTCGATGTCGGGGAACTCGATCCGTCGGAACGTGCCGGAGCTCGGCAGGTAGCCGTTGTCGGGGTCCTCGGCGCACAGCCGCACCTCGATGGCGTGGCCCGTGATCGCCGGCCGGAGGGCAGCCGAGGGCAATGGCTCGCCAGCTGCAACCGCCAGTTGCAGCTCGACGAGATCGAGCCCGGTCACCATCTCGGTCACCGGGTGTTCGACCTGCAAGCGCGTGTTCATCTCCAGGAAGGAGAACGCGCCCGCATCGTCGACCAGGAACTCGACCGTGCCCGCGCCCACGTACCCGACGGCACGCGCTGCCGCGGTGGCCGCGGCACTCATCGCTGCGCGCAGCGGCTCGGCGACCGCGGGCGACGGCGACTCTTCGATGATCTTCTGGTGCCGACGTTGCACCGAGCAATCGCGTTCGAACAGCGACACCGTGTTGCCGTGCTGGTCGGCGAACACCTGAATCTCGATGTGGCGGCCGCCCTCGACGAAACGCTCCACGAACACGGTGCCGTCACCGAATGCGGCCTCGGCCTCGCGTTCACCTGCGGCAACGGCCTCGGCGAGCTCGGCCATGTCACGCACGATGCGCATGCCCCGCCCACCACCGCCGGCCGAGGCCTTCACCAATGCCGGTACGCCGATCTCGGCCAACGATTCGACCGTGCTGTCGGGCAGCACCGGCACTCCCGAGGCGCGCATCAATCGCTTCGCCTCGATCTTCGATCCCATCGCCGCGATCGCACCCGGAGGCGGCCCGATCCACGTCAACCCGGCGTCGACGACCGATTGGGCGAATGCCGCGCTCTCGCTGAGAAATCCGTACCCGGGATGGATGGCGTCGCACTCGCGGGCGAGGGCAGCGGCGATCAGCAGATCCCCGCGAAGATAGGTCTCCGACGGCGCGTTGCCGTGGAGCGGCCAGGCGCTGTCGGCCTGGCGAACGTACGGCGCAGACACGTCGGCGTCGGAGTACACCGCCACTGTGCCGATGCCGAGCCGCCGGCAGGTGCGGATGATGCGGCTGGCGATCTCGCCACGGTTGGCGATGAGGACTCTGGTGATCATCGCGTCACATCCGATAGACGCCGTAGCCGCGGGTACCGACGATGGCCTGGTTGTCGATCACGCTGAGGCACATGCCGAGAACGGTGCGCGTATCGCGCGGATCGATGATGCCGTCGTCGTAGACCCGACCGGTCATGAAGAGGGCGAGCGACTCACGTTCGATCTGTTCCTCGACCTGCTTGCGCAGTGCCTCGTCGGCCTCTTCGTCGAACGGTCGACCCATCGACGCCGCCGATTGCTTGGCCACGATCGACATCACGCCGGCCAACTGCTGCGGACCCATGACCGCCGTCTTGGCGTTCGGCCACGCAAACACGAACCGCGGGCCGAATGCCCGGCCGCACATCCCGTAGTTGCCGGCACCGTACGACGCAGCCATGTGAATGGTGAGGTGCGGCACGCTGCTGTTGGTGACAGCGTTGATCATCTTGGCGCCGTCCTTGATGATGCCCCGCTGCTCGAACTCCTTGCCGACCATGTAGCCGGTCGTGTTCTGCAAGAAGACGAGTGGCGTGTCGATCTGGTTGGCGAGTTGGATGAACTGCGTCGCCTTGTGCGCCTCTTCGCTGAACAGCACGCCGCGGTGATTGGCGAGGATGCCGACGGGGAAGCCGTGCAACTCGGCGAAGCCGGTGACGAGCGACGAGCCGTACAGCGGCTTGAACTCGTCGAAGTCGCTGTCGTCGACCAGCCGGGCGATCACGTCGCGGGGATCGAACGGCACCTTGGGATCGACTGACGGAATGCCCAACAGATGTTCAGGGTCGAGCCGCGGTGATCTCCCGGCCCCTCGCCGACCGGGACCACGTTTGCGTTGGTTGAGACGGCGCACGATCTGACGGCCGAGGCGGATGCCGTCGAGCTCGTCGACGGCGAAGTAGTCGGCAAGACCGCTGATCCGGGCGTGCATCTCGGCGCCGCCGAGCGACTCGTCGTCGCTCTCTTCGCCCGTCGCCATCTTCACCAACGGCGGACCGCCGAGGAACACCTTCGATCGCTCCTTGATCATCACGATGTAGTCGCTCATACCAGGCACGTACGCGCCACCCGCCGTGGAGTTTCCGAACACGACGGCGACGGTGGGAATGCCTTCGGCCGAGAGCTGGGTGATGTCGTGGAACGTCTGGCCGCCGGGAATGAAGATCTCGCTCTGCGTCGGCAGATCGGCACCGCCCGATTCGACGAGGTTGACGACGGGCAGCCGGTTCTCGCGGGCGATCTGATAGGCGCGCAGCGACTTGCGCATCGTCATCGGGTTCGACGCGCCACCACGCACGGTTGGGTCGTTGGCGATGATCAGGCACTCGGTGCCCTCGACCACACCGATCCCGGTCACCAACCCGGCGCCGACCGGGAAGTCGGTGCCCCACGCGGCCAGTGGAGAGAGCTCCAGAAACGGTGACTCGATGTCGAGCAATGCCTCGACTCGTTCGCGCGCCAGCAGCTTGTCGCGCTGTCGATGCCGCTCGACGTACTTCGGCCCGCCGCCACCGTTGACGATCGCCAACTGCTCGTCGTGCTGGCGGAGTTGCGCCAGCATCGCGTCGCGGTTGGCCCGGTAGGTATCGGTGTCGGGCACCACTCGATCAGGAACGAGGGTCACCGGGCCCACCGCGGCGGTCGCTTCTCGGCGAACGCCGCCATTCCCTCGCGGCCCTCGTCGCTGGTGAACAGTGACTCCGAGATCGCCTGCAGCTCCGGCATGGTGTGCGACCTGCGCAGCAGTGCCTTCGTTGCAGCGACTGCATTCGGGCCGCCCCGAAGCACCTCGCGACAGAGAGTGGCAACGGTCGCGGCCACGTCGTCGACGACGTGGGTCACCAGGCCCATGTCGAGTGCGCGGGCTGCGTCGAAGACCTCGCCGGTGAGGTACGGGCCGGCCAGCTTCGACCAACCGCAGCGCTGCAGGATCGGACCGGTGATGATCGCTGGAGCGACGCCGATCCGGACTTCGGTGAACGCGAACGTGATCGCCGGATTGACCACGACGAGGTCGCATGCCGCCATCACCCCGATGCCGCCGGCGCGAACCGGACCATCGACCGCGGCGATCACCGGCGCCGCGGTCATCGCCAGCCGTTCAAGGGCGCGAACGAACGAGGTGGAGTCCACCTTGCCGGCGGAACGCTCCTTGAGGTCGGCGCCTGCGCAGAACGCCGGGGCGGTGTGGGTCAGCACGATCACCCGAGCACGTTCTTGCTCGGCCACGTCGAGCGCGTCGTGGAGGTCGATGAGCAGTTGCTGAGAGAGCGCGTTGCGATTGGACGGCGAATCGAGCGTGATCGTGGCGACGCCCTCCACCGATACGACGCCGACGAGTTGCCCCACGAAGGGGGACTGTACCCGTCTACGCGGTGATCTCCCGAAGGAAGGCCTCGACCTCACTACGTTCACGCGTTCGCCTCATCGGTGGCAACGCGTTGACGACCTGCCAGCGGTAGCTTGCCTTTCCGAGGCGCGGGTCGAACACCGCGACCACACCACGGTCGCTCGCATTGCGGATCAGGCGCCCGGTGGCCTGGGCGAGCAGCATCGCCGCCCTCGGAAGGTCGATCTCGCCGAACGCCGCGGCGCCGAGCAGTTCGCGACGCGCGGTCAACAACGGGTCATCTGGCCGAGGGAATGGGATGCGGTCGATCGTCACCAACGACAGTGTCCGCCCGGGTATGTCGACGCCCTGGAAGAAACCGGCCGTGGCGAACAGGCACGATGACTCGTCGTCGGTGAACGCTTTGACGAGCGCGGTCTTCGGGAAGTCTCGTTGGGTCAGGACCTTCACATCAACGCGTTCCTTCACCGCGGCCGCGGCGGCATCCATCGCCTTCCAGCTCGTGAACAGCGCCAGGGTTCGTCCACCGGCCGCCGTGATGAGGGCAGCGAGCTCGTCGTGCACCGCGGCCGCGAATTGCGGCGACCGCGGATCGGGTAGATGGAGCGCGCAGTAGAGCAGGGCGTTGTGTCCATAGTCGAAGGGGCTTCCGACATCGATCTGCGTGTACGAGTTCTCCGGCAGGCCAACGCGGTGGGCGAGCGAGGCCGGCAGCGTCGCACTGGTGAGGATCGCCGTCCGCTTTGTCCAGATTCCCGCGGACAGCACCGGCCCCACGTCGAGCGGAGCGATCTCCAGGCGGGCGTGATCAGGGCTCCCCGAGACGAACGCGACGTAGCCCTCGTGGGGGCCGAGAGCGATGTCGATCTGTTCCTGCACGCGTGTCGCGATCTGCTGCGCTCGCAGCTTGCGTTGCTGGGCCTCCGGCACGTCGGTGTTGATGGCGCGGAGCGCGGACTGCGCCTTCTCGATGCGGCCGCGCACATCGATCAACGCATCCTGGATGGCGGCGGGAAACGGTTTGCCCAATCGTTCGCCGGTGAACGGTCGCAGGGCTTCGCGGATGGCCGGTGCCGCCTCGGCGAGACCGCCGACGATCGCCGGATCGTCGATCACCCGTCGCACCACCGCGGCGAGGTTGGTGAACCGACCGGGCCCGATCTGCACGCCGACCGTGTCGCTCATGATGTCTTCGAGTTGGTGGGCCTCGTCGATCACGACCACTTCGTGCTCGGGGAGGAGCAGGTTGCGGCTGGCCACATTGAGGCCGTACAGGTGCAGGTTGACCACAACCACATCGGCCACCGACGCTCGGGCCCGGGCCAGTTCGGCGAAGCACACCGAGCCCATCGGGCACTTCGTGCCGCCGGGACACTCGTCGCTGCCGACGCTGACGGCCTGCCACGCGCGATCGTCGGGCGACCATGTCAGGTCGGCCTGGTCGCCGGTCTTGGTCGTGCCAGACCACTGGACCAGGCGCTTGATCTCGACCTTGGTGGTCGCCGCGAACTCCTCGATCTCCAGCTGGCCCTGACCGGCGACGGCCTGCAACTCGCGTACTCGCTGCATGCAGATGTAGTTGCTGCGGCCCTTCAGCACGGCCCAGTCGAACGGACGGCCGAGGTGCGATTCGAGAAACGGCAGGTCTTTGGCAGCCAGCTGATCCTGCAAGGCCTTGGTGGCCGTGGCGACGACGATGCGCTTGCCGGTCAGGACCGCCGGCACGAGGTAGCCGAGCGTCTTGCCCGTGCCGGTCCCGGCCTGCACGATGAGGTGCCGGCTATGAGCGATCGCATCGTCGACCGCTGCGGCCATCTGCTGCTGGCCGGGCCGGTCCTCGGCCGCAGGCAATGCTGCGGTGACCTGCGCAAGGGCCGAGGTCGTGTTGTGCAGATCGGCCACGAGCAGGACGGTAGCGGCTCGGGTGATGCAAACGCGGTGACAAGAGCGGTGCTCAGCGGCGGGCGAGGGCGATGGCAGCATCGAGCTCGCTGGCGCCGAAATCCGGCCAGGTCTGCTCGGTGAAGTAGACCGGTGATCCCGCCGACTGCCACAGCATGAAGTTGGAGATGCGTCGTTCGCCCGATGTCCGCACCACGACGTCGACCCGCGGTAGCTCCGGCAGGTACATGTGTGCGTCGAGGTCGGCTGCTGTCACCGGCGCCGAGCCGGCGCCTGCTTCCTCTGCGGCGTGCGCGATCTCGGCACGACTGCCGTAGTCGAAGGCGACGGTCAGCACCATCCCCGTGTTTCCGGCCGTGTCGGCAATGGCCTTGACGATGGCCTTCTGCACGTAGCGCGGGGTTCGAGCATCGGGGCTGGAGAACGGGCGTCCGATCCACTGCACGCGCACGTTGAGTTCGTTGAGCTCGGCCACCCGACCGAACAGCTTCTTGTGCAGCCCGAGGATGTGACGCACCTCGACGCGTGGTCGGACCCAGTTCTCGGTCGAGAAGCCGAAGACGGTCAGCCAGCCGACGTCTCGCTTCACTGCGAGGCGAACGACCGCAGCCAGGTTTTCCTCACCCTCGGTGTGGCCGGCCGTTCGCGGCAGGCTGCGTCGCCGGGCCCAACGACCGTTGCCGTCCATGATGCAGGCGACGTGCAGAGGTCGTTGAGCATCAGGGCGCACAGGTGATCAACCATACTCATCCGCCGGCTTCCATGGCCCGCACGTTCAGGCCCGGCGTGGGATGATGGCCGGCATGAGCCGCGCCGCAGAACAGTCTGTCGAGCTGCGGCACGTCGTCATCGTCGGAGGCCTGCTGGAGGAGTGGAACTCGCTCGGTGATGCGGCCTGGCGCGATCGGATCATCGAGTTCGGCAAGGTCGTCGAACATGCCGGGGCGTCCTGGTTGACCATCCGTCCGCTCGATCGGATCGTCCCGCCCCACGGTGGCACGCCTGCGTCGATCACTCGTGTGGGGAGATGCACCGGCGTCGTTGATCCGCAGACCGATGGGCGGCGCCGGCTCGTCGGCGCGGTCAACGTGTTGCGGCGTGACGGGCGGGCCATCACCGACGCCAACCTCGCGGAGGTCGTCAACGCTCCAGCTCCGTGCGATCCCGATCTGGCCATCGTGATCGGTCCCGACACGGATTTACCCGCAACCCTGGTGTGGGAGCTGGCGTACTGCGAGCTGGTCTACCTCGATACAGCCTGGGCCTCATTGCGCGGCGCAGACCTCGAAGCGGCGTTCACCGAGTTCGCCGGACGGCACCGACGGTTCGGCGGGCTCGACTGATGGGCGCCCCCGTCTATCGCGATTCCGCCGTGGTGCTGCGGACCTACAAGCTCGCCGAGGCCAACCGAATCGTGGTGCTGATGACCGAGCACCATGGCAAGGTCAGGGCGGTCGCCAAGGGAGTGCGCAAGACCATGTCGAAGTTCGGCGCCAGGCTCGAACCGATGAGCCACGTGCAGCTGCTGCTGGTGCACGGTCGCGCCGATCTCGACATCGTCAGCCAGGCGGAGTCGGTCGAGACGCTGGCGCCGATGGTCGCCGACCTCGATCACATGACCAACGGCATCGCCATGCTGGAGGCGGTCGATCAGTTGGCGCTCGAGCGCGAGCCCGCGCCTCACCTGTATCGGATGCTCGTCGGCGCCCTCCGCACCGTCGCCCGCCGGTCGGGACCGCTCGTCGTGCCGGCGTTCTATTGGAAGCTGCTGGCGGCAGAAGGCATCACCCCGTTGCTCGACGAATGCGCCCGCTGCGGCGAGCCCGGCCCGCTGGTCGCCTTCGACATGGACCACGGTGGAGCCTTGTGCCGGAACTGCCGCACCGGGGCTCCCTTGGGCGAGGATGCGCTGGAGCTGATGCGCATGGTGCTCGGCGGCCGTCTGAACGACGCGCTTTCGGTCCCCGCCTCATCGGCGACGCACGAGGTTGCGGCCCACGCCACCCGGGCCATGGAGCACCACATCGAACGCCGCCTCCGGACCGTGGCGATGTTCGAGCGGATGGACACCTGACGCGACCAGCGTCGTTGGGATCGATTTCACGCCACCGGCGGCAGGAATCGCGCCCGACCAGCTTTGTTGGGATCGTTATCACGCCACCGGTGGCAGGAATCGCGCCCAACCAGCGCCGAGAACGGCGCACAGATCCGCAACAGCCGGCCCGGCCGACGAGCTACGGGAACAGGGCCGGCGCGCACGAGGTGATGTCGCCGTATCGTCGTCGGACCAACGCAATCGACGACGGGCGTCGTTGGGGGATGGTGGTCGGCGCTGGCGTGGTCGCCGTCTGGGTGGTCGGGGCGGCCTCCGTCGTGCGGCCTCGACCGTGGTGGTCGTGGCCTCGCTGGTCGTCGTCGGCAGCGCCCTGGATGCGGATGTGGTGCCGGCGGAGCCGTCGCTGCCACTGCATCCCGCCACGGCCAGTCCGGCCAAACCACCAGTGCGACCATGACCGCAGCCGTTCGTCCAGCCCTCATCTGCTCCGCCTCACGGCCGTGCAAACCCTCCCGAGAATCCTTGCACGTTGACCAACTCACTCGCGGGAGCCCGGGTGGCGCTCGTAGCCTTGCAGAGGTATGCCTGCGACCGATCTCGATCAAGTTGTCAATCTCTGCAAGCGACGGGGTTTCGTCTACCCCTCCGCCGAGATCTACGGCGGTTTCCGTAGCACCTACGACTACGGGCCCCTCGGGGCCCTCATGTTGCGCAACATCCGCGAGGCGTGGATCCGCTCGGTGGTGCAACTCCGCGACGACGTCGTGCTGATCGACGCCGCGGTCCTCGGCCCGCCACAGGTGTGGGAGGCCAGTGGCCACCTCGCCAACTTCACCGATCCATTGGTCGACTGCACCAACTGCAAGAACCGGTTCCGCCTCGACAAGCTCGATGATCCGAACACCTGCCCGAGCTGCGACAAGCAGGGCACGTTCACCGAGCCGCGCCAGTTCAACTTGATGTTCAAGACCCATGCCGGGCCGATCGAAGACGCCGGCGCCGTGGCGTACCTCCGTCCCGAGACGGCGCAAGGCATGTTCATCAACTTCGCGAACGTATTGAACTCGACCAGGCGCAAACCACCGTTCGGCATCGCCCAGGTCGGCAAGAGCTTCCGCAACGAGATCACTCCGCAGAACTGGATCTTCCGAACCCGCGAGTTCGAACAGATGGAGATGGAGTACTTCGTGCCACCTGCCGACAGCGCCAAGTGGTACGAGTACTGGTGCACCCAGCGGATGAACTGGTACCTCGACCTGGGAGTTCCGACGGAGTTGTTGCGGCTGCGTGCGCACGACGCCGACGAGCTCTCGCATTACTCGACCGGCACATCCGATGTCGAGTTCCTCTTCCCGTGGGGTTGGGACGAGGCAGAGGGAATCGCCCAGCGTACGGACTACGACTTGACCCAACATTCGAACCACTCGGGCGAGAAGCTCGACTACTTCGACCAGGCGACCAACGAGCGGTACAAGCCATATGTCATCGAGCCGGCAGTGGGCGTCACCCGTTTGTTCGCGCTCTTCCTGCTCGCGGCCTACGACGAGGATGTGGTCAAGGACGAGACCCGAACGGTGCTGCGGCTGCACCCGCGGCTCGCGCCGTACAAGGTCGCGGTGTTGCCGCTGTCGAAGAAGGACACGTTGACGCCACTCGCCCATCAGGTTCGCAAGGTCCTCAGCGAGCGATACATGGTCGACTACGACGAGACCCAGGCCATCGGCCGCCGGTATCGCCGCCAGGACGAGATCGGCACGCCGCTGTGCGTCACGATCGACTTCGACTCGCTCGACGACGGCGCGGTCACGATCCGCGACCGTGACACAACAGAGCAAGTGCGGGTACCGATCGATTCGCTGCTGACCGAGATCAGCTCGCGGCTCGGGTTCTAGCGATGGGCGGCAGGCAGTGACGACATATCTCGATCGAATCCTCAACGATCACCGTGCTGTTGCCCGATCGGATCACCGTCCTCTGCAGGCCCTCACGGCCGAGGCGGCGCAGATGCCGCCCACCCGTGGCTTCGCCGCATCGCTCCGCGCCGAGTCGACGTTGGCGGTGATCGCCGAGATCAAACGTCGGTCGCCGTCGAAGGGCGACCTGTTCGCCGACCTCGATCCGGCTGCCGTCGCCCACGAGTACGAGAGTGGGGGAGCCTCGTGCCTGTCGGTTCTGACCGATGCCCCTGATTTCGGCGGATCGCCCGCTGATCTGCAAGCAGCGCGAGGCGCATGCGCGCTGCCGGTGCTGCGCAAGGATTTCACGGTCAGCGAGCGTGACGTGCTCGACGCCAGGATCATGGGCGCCGATTGCCTGTTGTTGATCGCCGCGGCGCTCGACAAGAGTGAGTTGTTGACCTTCCATGAACTGGCCGTCAGCCTCGGCCTCGACGTCCTCATCGAGATCCACGACGAGGGCGAGCTCGACATCGCGTTGCGGGCGGAAGCCTCGATCATCGGCGTGAACCAACGCGATCTCATCACCTTTCACGTCGACCACGACCGGGCCGAACGCATGGCCGCCTTGATCCCGCCCGGCGTGGTGCGGGTTGCCGAGAGTGGCGTGCGCGATCGTGCCGACGCCCTCCGGTTACGGGCTGCGGGCTACGACGCGGTGCTCGTCGGCGAATCGGTGGTCACCTCGACCGATCCGGCTGCGGCGATCGCCGAGCTGCGGGTCCCGTAGGCGTAAATCGATCACCTCTGCGACGACCTCGGCCCGATACGTTTGCAGCACGATGTTCGTCAAGATCTGCGGTATCACGAATGAGGACGATGCCTTGTTCGCGGTCGCCATGGGAGCGGACGCCGTCGGGTTCATCTTCGCCCCGTCGACGCGACAGATCGCCGCGCAGCAGGTGTTCAACATCACTCGTCGCCTTCCGCCAGAGATCCTCACTGTCGGGGTGTTCCGCGACGAACTGCCGAGCAGGGTCATCGAGACCGTGAACCGCGCCGGTCTCAAGGCAGCGCAGCTGCACGGTCACGAATCGCCGGCGATGGTGGCCGAGGTTGCTGAACAGATTCGTTGGGTGATCAAGGCCGTCGTCGCCGGTTCGCCGGATGCGCGTCGCGTCAAGGAGTTCGGCACCGATCTGATCATGGTCGACGCTCCGTCGCCGGGCTCGGGCGAGCTGTTCGACTGGTCACTGCTCGGCGAGGTGCCGGAAGGCCCTCGATTGATATTGGCCGGCGGCCTCGACCCCGACAACGTCGCCACCGCCGTCCGCAAGGTGCAGCCGTGGGGTGTCGATGTGTCGAGTGGTGTCGAGAAATCGCCCGGTAGGAAAGACCCGATGAAGGTCAAGGCGTTCATCGAACGTGCTCGTGCTGCTGCGCCGTTGCAGCACCAGGGGCCGGATTCGATGCCGTATGACTGGGCAGACGACGAGGAGTAGATGATGTCGCTGATGGCAGAACCATCGGCCACTGGACGTTTCGGCGAATTCGGTGGTCGTTTTGTACCCGAAACCCTGGTGCCCGCATGCCAGGAACTGGAGGCCGCGTTCCGCGACGCCTGGGCGGATGCGGGGTTCCGCGCCGACCTCCACTACCAGCTTCGGCAGTACGCCGGACGGCCGTCGATCCTGACCGAGTGTTCCAACCTCAGCAAGCAGCTCGGCATCCGCCTGGTGCTGAAGCGCGAGGACCTCAACCACACGGGCTCGCACAAGATCAACAACGTGCTCGGCCAGGCGCTGCTTGCCAA
>JANMNE010000242.1:0-2230 GCA_031373785.1 Ilumatobacteraceae bacterium | reverse complement strand
TGCTGTTCATCGGCTCGATCGGCGACGCCACCAACCTGCACCTCGCCTTCGGCGTCGGTGCGGTGCTGTTGCTTGCCGGTTTCGGCTTGCTCACATTGCGGTCGCGGCACTGGCGTGCCGCAGTCGATGGTCTCGAGACGAGCCGCCGGCCGACCATCGCCCTGGCCTGACCGCCGACGCTCATGGCCAGGCGAAGGCCACGACGACGATCAGGGCGCCGACGGCGACCGCCAGCATCGGCCCGAACCGGTGGAGCATCGGGCGAACGTTCTCGCGGCGGATGAACACGGCGCCGTAGACCAGCACCAAGGCCACCAACACGAGGACGACGAACAAACCGAGCGACAATCCGGTGCCCCGGGTGCACTTCTCGCCGTGAGGTGTGAGACAGATGTCTCTCGTGATGTGCACTACGGGCTCAGCACCACGTCGATCTGACGTCGTTCGTCGTCTGTGTCGGGATCAGCCTGACGGTTGCGCTTCACCTCGTACATGGCATCGTCGGCGGCGGCCAGCAGCGCAGCCCGGCTGTACCCGACGGTGCGTGTTTCGGCGATGCCGATGCTCGCCGGGCAACACAGGACGATGTTGGGAGCGAGATGCATCGGCTCGGACAGTGCCCGATCGATGCGCTGGATGAGGTTGAGTGAGTTCGCGTCGTTCGGCTCGTAGACGATCACGAACTCGTCGCCGCCGATGCGGGCGACGGTGTCGGTGTTGCGGACCGTCGCGACCAGACGTGCTGCGGTCTCGCACAGCACCAGGTCGCCGACATCGTGGCCGTACGTGTCGTTGACCTTCTTGAAGGTGTCGAGGTCGAGGAAGGCGACCGCCAGCGGCAGGCCGTTGCGCTCGGTGCGGGCCAGATCTGCGTCGAGGAGCTCGTTGAACAGGCGACGGTTGGCCAACCCGGTCAGCGGGTCGCGCAGGGCAAGCGCGGCCATCGATTCCTGCAGCTCCCGCAGCTCGGTGACGTCTCGGCTGACGCCCTGCAACCCACCGATGACGTTCGTCGTGCGTGTCTCGCCGATCACGATCGACCCGTTGGCGTGGCGGAAGCGGAAGTCGTACTGCTCCAACGTCCGCTCGCCGCCGAGTGCCCTGGCGATTGCCGAGCGGCCCTCGTCGTCGAGGATCTCGAGCATTCTGGTGAAGTCGTGCAGGAAGTACGACGGCGGGTAGCCGAGGATGCTCTCGACCGACGGACTCATGTAGTCGAAGTGCGGAGACGGCTCGACGATGAGGCGCCACACGACGTCGGCGGACTTGTCGGCCAGGTCGCGGTACCGGGCCTCGCTCTCGGCGAGCTTGATCTCGGTGTCGCGACGCTCGGTGACATCGCGACCGATCGAGAGCACCTCAGGTCCGTCGGGCCCGATGAGATAGCGGTCGATCCATTCCAGCCATTGGTCCGGGGCGTTCGGGACGGCGCGGGCCACACTGTCGACCAGGATCGGGGTGTCGGGGCCGAGCAAAGCGAGCTGCTGATGCAGACCATCCATCTCGTCGTCGGACAGGAACTCTTCCAGCGACCGGCCGACCGCGTCGTTCGGTTCGACGTTGTACTGCGCACCCCATGCCGCGTTGCAGTACACGACCGCCAGATCCGACAGGCGGTACCGGTTCACCCGCTCGGGCAACGCATCGAGCATTTCGGCGGCGTGCTCGACAGCGAGTTGATGCTCTCGGAGCGACTTGGTGAGGCTCCGGGCATCCGCGACCAGACCATGCAAGGTCACCCCCATGCCGGCGCCAACGATGACGAACACGATGATGGAGACGCCCCCGAGGTCCGACGGCTGAGCGTGCCCTTGCGATGTCGCCAGCCACAGCCCGGCGGCCGTCATCGCCGCCGCCGACAACACGGCGGTGCGGTTCTCGTAGATGGCCAGCCACATCAGTGGCAGCACGGCCATCGTGATGTAGGCGGACTCGATGCCAGTGCCGGTGCCCGACGTCAACAGCAACGTCGCCACCAGGAACAGGAAGGGAGGGATGAGTTGGGCACCACGCCTGGCTCGGTACCACGGGAAGTACAGCGCGATCAGGATCATCATCGCACCGAGGGCCGACCCGGCGATTGCGAGGTTGGGATGGACCCACGATGTCGTTGGAACCGCCAGCATCATGCTGAGCGCAGCGGTGATCGCGAACGGCCTGGCACGGTTGAAGCGCCCATCGCCGACCAGTGGCCCGTCAGGGCAGTCGACGAGGTGCACGCTGCGCGCGG
>JANMNE010000235.1:0-17845 GCA_031373785.1 Ilumatobacteraceae bacterium | reverse complement strand
TCGACGAGCTGGTCTTTGACCCAGTCTTCGCGCATGCTCTCGGTTTTGGCTGCCAGCGCCGGCGCGCCGGCCGCCCCGAGCTCCTTGTGGGCTTCCTTGCGGAAGTGGGTGAGCTTGTCGGGTTGGCGGCTGATGGCTTCGGTGTCGCTGCGCAGACGTCGAGCTGCGGCGACCTCTTTGCGCCAGTTCAGGCCGAGGTCGAACGGGCCTTCGCTGACGAGTTCCTCGGGTGCGCTTCCGCGGCGGTTGCCGGCGACGTAGCACGTGCTGACGGCAACGAGATGAGGCGTGACCCCGGCGGCGTTCAACGTGTCGGCGATGCGGGTCGGGCCGAGCAGGTTGATCTCGACGGCGCTGTCGAGCGGCGAGTCGAAGGCGACAGCGGCCGCCGAGTGGATGACGATGTCGCAGCTGGTGAAGGTGGGCCGGTCCACGTCGCTGAGCCCGAGCCCGTCGGAGCTCACGTCGCCGGCAACGGCTCGCACGCGCCGGGCGACCATCGCCTCGAACGTCTCGCCCTCCGGATGCAGCGCGGGGTCCTTGAGCTCAGCGCGCAAGCGGTCGAACGCATCGTTCTTGAAGATCTCGCGACGCACCCGTTCGGTCACGTCGTGGCGCTTGCTGGGTCGCACCAGCAGCACCAGCTCGCACTCCGGGACGGCCCGCAGCAGCCGCTCCACCAGCGCGGTGCCGACGAATCCGGTGCTTCCGGTGATGGCAATGCGCTTGTTGGCAAGGTTCTGGCGGATCATTCGGACACGTGTCTAGCACATTCGTCTACCATTTGGTAGAGAACCGTTGTTAGTGGTAGGCTCATGGTATGTCATCTACCATTGATAGGGCAGGTCGGTTGGTCATTCCGAAGCCGCTCCGCTCCTTGATCGGATTGCCCGACGGTGGTGAGGTCGAGGTGACCGAGGAGGACGGACGATTGGTGATCAGCCCGGCGCCCGTGGCCAAGCGCATCGAGGAACGCGGCGGCATGCTGGTATGCGTCAGCGACAGCGAGGTGCCTCCACTGACAGCCGAGACGGTGCGCCAGGTCCTGGAATCGATGCGGCGTTGATAATTCGAGCGCTCGACAGCAGCGTCCTGGTGGCGTCGTTCGCAGAGTGGCACGAGGCTCACGCGTTGGCCCAACAGGCGTGTAAACGGCGAGCTCATCCGATCGGACATGCGCTCGCAGAGACGTACTCGGTCCTCACCCGGTTGCCGGAGCCGCACCGCGCCGGCCCGACGCTCGTCGCAGAGTTCCTGCAGCAGAAGGCGTTCGGCGATCCATTGGTGCTGGACGCCGCCTCGACCCGGGCACTGCCGTCGCGCCTTGCGGAACTTGGTATCTCCGGCGGCGCCACCTACGACGCCGTGATCGCTCTCACTGCCCGGGCTCACGATGCGGTGCTGGTGAGCTTGGATCAACGGGCCGCGGCGACCTACCGCCGGTGCGGGGTCCGCTACGAACTGCTGGCGACGTAGGAACCTCGACCCGTGGCTTCGACCCGCGACCGGATTCTCGATGCTGCAACCGACCTGTTCGGCACACGCGGGGTCGATGCGGTCTCACTCGACGTGATCGCCGCCGAGGTGGGGGTCGCCAAGCAGACGTTGTTGTACTGGTTCCCCAGCAAGGACGACCTCGTGCGGGCCGTGTTGGTCGCTGCGGCGCACGAGCTCTCGGTGGTGATCGACGCCGCGGTGCGGGCGGCCACCGACGATCCCCTCGACCGGATCGAGGCAGTGATCCGGGCGGTGTTCCGCCCGGCGGTGCGGCGTCCGGCGTTGTTGGGCCTGATCCGTGAGGTCAGCCGGCTGCCGTCGGCAGCGGGGGAGCGGCTGATCGCCGACCTGACCCCACTCGTGGATCGTGCGGTGGCCTTCCTGCAACACGAGATGGATGCCGGCAGACTGCGACGGGCCGACCCGCGACTGGTGGCGTCGTTGTGTTACGCCACCGTCACCGGCATCGCCACCGAGCCAGAGGCGCTCCGCGTCGTCGGCTGGCAACCATCGGCCGCTGGTCTTCGGCGATTGCGCAACGAGTTGCTGGCGTTCCTGCGCGCTGCGCTCGCCCCCTGACCGGCGAGTCAAGTCACGAAATATCCGGTTGCACCGGACATTCGGTGACTGGCGTCAGTGGTGATGGTCGGCGTGTGTGTGGTCGAACTCGGCGTGGTGCCGAGCGAGCAGATCGGTGCCGTAGTCGCCGCCGTTGGGCGTGCGTAGGATCGTGTGGATGTGATGGTGCGTCGGTTCCTCGTTGTCGAACACGACACCGGGATGATGATCGAACTCGATGAGGACGACCGGGCTGTGGATGCGGTAGTAGAAGGGATCGTCGTCGCCGGTGCCGCCGAACCACGAGAACCACGTCTCGTCGAGGTGTGCGTCGACCTCGGCCGCTCGTACGACAGCGTGGTCGTCGCGACCCCACCCGACATACGTGCCGATGGCGTCGCGGAGCAACCGTCGCTGACCGTCGGTCAGCGAATCGGCCCGCAGGCCTTGGTATGGCAGCACGATGTTGTCCTTGAACGCCCCGGCCTGCATGCGCCCATCGATCCAGTGTTCGAGGTGCTTCGGCAGTGTGCCGGGCATGATCGACGGATAGATGACCGCGGTGTCGTGTTGGGTTGCGTCGAGCGAACGGATCAGGTCGATGCCCACCTGCTGCTCGGGTGCGAAGACCTCGATGCCGGCGAAGGGGCCCGACGTCACCTTGCAGGGCTCCGAGCCCATGAACGTCGGCGTCAACACGATCTCGTCGCCGAACACGAAGCAGTTGACGTTGATGTGGTGCCCGTCGAACTGCCAGCCCCACGGCTCGTCGGCCGACGGTGTCCCGAAGATCGAGATGAAGTACGGCCACTCGCCGAACTCGTCGTGGCTGCCACTGACCTGAGCCAGCACCTCGTTGAGCCGCATGATGTTGCGGACCTGGGTGAACCCGCGGGCCGACAGCGCGGCTCGCAGCATGTCGAGGCCCAGCTCGCGCTGCGCCACCGGCAGGTCTTCGAGCATCACGCCGTGGCGGAAGAAGTTCATGTGCACGTTGAACCAATCCCGGCGCTCCGAGCCGTCGAGCGGAAAGGTCACGGTGGCGCGCACGGCGGGGTCGAGCGACTGGATGAAGGCAGATGCCGCATCTCGGATCGGAGCGGTGTCGACCATGCCGCGCTGCACGCCGAAGAGTCCCGGCACCACGTTGCCATCGGATGTGATGCCGCGAAGGGGCACCGCCAGCGCGGCGTAGCACTCCGCATAGAGCGCATTGATCGCTCCCTGGATCGGCGGCACCCCGACCACCCGCGATCGGGCCGACATCACCGGCAACGGCCGCAGCCCGAACTCTGTCCAATCCCTCATCGCAACCCCCTGGCGTCTTGTTTCATCCGGTCTCTCGGCGACGACGAGCACGGTAGCCGCAGTGCGGGCTGGCTCAGTGGGTGGTGTTGCGCCGCTGCCGCCCGTGTCGTTCGATCGCCAGTCGCACGAGCTCATCGATCAGTTCCGGGTAGGGAAGGCCACTGGCGACCCACAGCTTCGGGTACATCGAGATGGGGGTGAACCCCGGCATCGTGTTGACCTCGTTGCACAGGAACCCGCGGCCGTGTTCCTCGAAGAAGAAGTCGACGCGAGCCAAGCCCTCGCAGCGCAGGACCTTGAACACCTCGACTGCCATCGCCCGAACCGTGTCGCTCTGCTCCTGCGTCAGCGGAGCCGGCACGAGCGCTTGTGAACCGTCGTCGAGGTACTTGTCGGCGTAATCGTAGAACTCGGCCCCCGGCACGATCTCACCGGCGAGGCTGGCCCGCGGCTCGAGGTTGCCGAGGACCCCCACCTCGATCTCTCGTCCGGTGATGGCTTCCTCGATGACCACCCACTCGTCGTACGTCAGCGCTGTCTCGATCGCGTCGCGCACTCCTTCGATTGTCTTGGCCTTCGACACCCCGACCGACGAGCCCATGTTCGCGGGCTTGACGAACAGCGGCAGGCCGAGCTCCTCGGCCAACACAGCCGGCAGTCCGGGCGTGATCTCGTGTGCCCGAAACGATCGATACCGACCCTGCGGGATGCCATTCGCCGACAACACCTGCTTGGCCATCGCCTTGTCCATCGCCAGCGCCGAACCCAGTACTGCCGACCCCACGTAGGGGATGTTGGCGAGCTCGAGCAATCCTTGGACGGTTCCGTCCTCGCCCATCGGGCCGTGCAACAGCGGCAGGACAACGGTGCGCGTGGTGCCGGTGATCACATCGGCGGGCATGATCGCCGTGCCGGTCGGATCGAGATGACCGGGAAGCTCGGTGGGTCCCACCGCAAGCGCTGCGCGAGCGCCGTCGGCGATGGCCCAGGTGCCATCGCGCGAGATGCCGACCGGGGTGATCTCGTACTTGGCTGGATCGGCCGCTCGCAACACGTGTGCGGCAGTGGTGCAGCTGACGTCGTGTTCGGCCGATTGGCCGCCGAACAACACCACCAGCTTGATTCGGTCGCCTGTTCCCATGTCGCCCCGACGGTACCGTGTGCGGCGATGCGATTCAGGGCAAGCGACGTTGCCGCGGCAACTGGTGGTCGGCTGGTGGGTCCCGACGTCGACATCGACGGTGTGGGCTTCGACACCCGAACCCTGCGCAGCGGTCAGCTGTTCGTGCCGTTGATCGCCGAGCGCGACGGTCACGCATTCATTCCCGATGCGCTCGCTGCGGGGGCCGCCGCGTACCTCACGTCGCGCCCTGAGGCAGGAGGCACCGCCGTCGAGGTGGGCGACACCCTGCACGCGCTGATGGACCTCGGTGCAGACCGCCGTCGATCGTTCGGCGGCACGGTGATCGGCATCACCGGTTCGGTGGGCAAGACCAGTACGAAAGACATGGCGTGGGCCGCGCTCGCCGCCAGCCGTCGGACAGCAGCGAACGAACGCAGCTTCAACAACGAGCAAGGACTGCCGACGACGATCCTCAACACGCCTGACGACACCGAGGTGATGGTCGTGGAAATGGGCATGCGCGGGTTCGGTGAGATCGAGGCGTTGTGCCGGATAGCCCAGCCGCACATCGGTCTCGTCACCCGTGTTGCCGAGGCGCACAGCGATCGCGTTGGGGGGATCGACGGGGTCGCCCGAGCGAAGTCCGAGCTCATTGCCGCGTTGCCCGCTGATGGCATCGCCATCCTCAACGCAGATGACCCGCGGGTACGGGCGATGGGCGCACGAACAGCAGTGCGGTGCTTGCTGTTCGGTGAGTCGGATGATGCCGACGTGCGGGTTCGCGATGTCGTGCTCGACGAGTTGGCCCGACCTTCGTTCGGTGTCGACACCCCGTGGGGGAGCGCGGAGGTGCGCCTGTTGGTCAGCGGTCGCCACATGGCGACGAATGCTGCGGCTGCGTTGGCCTGCGTCGGTGCGGTTGGTGGCGACGTCGAGGCCGGTGCCGCGGCGCTCTCGACCGTCACACTCACGGCGATGCGTATGCAGGTCCAACGTGCACCGTCGGGCGCCACCATCCTCAACGACTCCTACAACGCCAATCCGACATCGATGCGCGCCGCGATCGACGCGTTGGTCGGCCTCCCGGCGACGCGACGGGTTGCGATCCTCGCGGTGATGGCGGAGATCAGCGATGCTGCGACGGAGCATCAGGCGATTGCGGTCTATGCCGCTGACCGAGGCGTCGAGTTGATCACGATCGGCACCGATCTGTACGGCGTACCACCGTCGATGGATCCGGTCGCCGCGCTCGGGTCACTCTCCGGCGACGACGCCGTACTGGTCAAAGGGAGCCGCGTTGCCGGGCTCGAAAAGCTCGCTGCGTTCCTGATAGCCGGTTGACGTGTCGATCCTGGCGACATCGCACCACCACCACAGGAAGCCCGCCCATGCGGCCCCGCCGAGCAGCACCCACCGGGCACCGATGGCGTCGACGATCGGACCGACGATCAGCAAGCCGATCGTCACGGTCCCGCCGAACGCCATGAACCACAGGCTCATCACCCGACCGCGCTCGTGGTCGTGCAACCGGCTCTGCAACACCGTCAACATCGATGTCGTGGTGCCGAAGTAGGCGAGACCGAGCACGAAGCCGGCGATGAATGCACCGATCGGCTCGCGAGCCAATGCGAACGCGGCCATCGAGATCGCGAACAGCCCGAATCCGCCACGGATCAGGCGTCGCTTGTCCCAGTCGACGAAGACCGTCCCCACGGCGAGCCCGCCCAAGCAGGCGCCGAGCCCCCACGTTGCGTACAGCCAGTTGTACGTCGTCGAGCGCTCGATGATGCCGAAGTTGAGGCGGGCGATCGCCGGGAACAGACCGACGTACGGCAGCGAGATCAGCGAGAAGCTCGTCAGCGCGAGCAGGATCCGCAACGACACCGGGTTGTCCCGTACAAGGCGCATGCCCGACGTGAGCAATCGCCGGCCGGTCTCGTGATGCACGACGCGAGGACTGTCGAAGTGCACCGAGGCGAGCGCCGCGATCACGAACAGATACGTCGCCGCGTTGATCAGGAAGAACTGTGCGGTCGTCACGCCCACCACGCTCAAGCCGGCGACGATGATCGGACCGACCACGCGCGATCCGTTGATCATCGTTGAGTTCAGCGAGATCGCGCCGCTCAGATCCTGGCGATGCACGAGCGTTGGTAGGGCCGCTGACCACGCCGGAGCGTTCAGGGCGTTCCCGATCCCGACGCCGAGTTGCACCATGAAAAGCGCCCAGATGGCCGAGTTGTGCGACGCCAGTGGCGCCAGGGCGGCAGAGAACACCAGCTGCACTGTCTGCATCGCGATCAGCCAGTTGCGTCGGTCGAAGCGGTCGGCGATCACACCGCCGGGTATGGCCAGCAGCAGCAGCGGTCCGAGCTGCGCGAACACCAGTAAGGCGACCACCGAGGCCTTGCCGGTGCGCTGGTAGACGTATGCCGGCAGCACGACGTTCTGCATCCAGGTACCGACGTTCGAGGCGAACGAGCCGATGAACATCGTCCGAAAGGCCGGATACGAGAGCGCTGCCCTGGCGCTGCCTGGGCGGTGCCGATGCTGTGGAATTGGTGTGCTGGTGGCTGCCGTCATCCTCGAGTCCCGATGCCCCAATCGTACGTGTCCCATGCCGTTCCACCCGGCAGCATTTCCATGAGCGCCGGGAACAGAGGCGGGGGGCGATGTGTTGTCGTCGGCATGGAAATGTCTGAGGCATTGGAGTTCGTCGGCGCCCGCAAAAACGGAGTGCTCGCCACACAGAAGCGAGATGGCCGGCCGCAACTGTCGAACATCACGTACGCGCTGATCGACGGTGTGATCAAGATCTCGATCACCGCAGGTCGCGCCAAGTACGCCAACCTCGTCCGAGATGCGCGGGCGTCGTTGTACGTGACCCGCGACGACTTCTGGGCGTATGTCGTCGTCGAAGGCGACGTCGAGATGTCGGCGGTCGCGACCAAGCCCGATGACCCGGGAGTCGAGGAGCTGGTCGAGTACTACCGGTCGCTCGCCGGCGAACACCCCGACTGGAACGACTACCGCAAGGTGATGGTTGCCGACAGGCGAGTGATCGTCCGGATCAAGCCGACGCACTCCTATGGCATGCTCAGTCGCTAGTCAGTGGCCCGCGGCGAACGTCACCGGCATGTGTGCGGGCCCGAAGATTCCAACGCCCTCCGGCTTCCACGTGATGTCGCCGTTGATCGCCAGCTTGGGCATCCGCTGAGCGAGTAGCGGCAACGCCTCTTGCAGTTCGGCTCGCGCTAGCGCCGCGCCGAGGCAGTAGTGGATTCCCGACCCGAACGTCATCTGCGGCTGGCCCGAAGACTCCGAGGTGATGTCGAACGCGTCGGGCTCATTGAACACTGCCGGGTCACGGTTCGCATCGGCCAACGCCACAGCCATGAACGTCCCCGTGGGGAACAGCACATCTCGGTACTCGATGTCGCAACTGGCGAACCGGGCCGTGCCACGGACTGCACCGAAGTAGCGCATCGCCTCCTCGACGGCGCGGGGTGCGAGCACTGGTCTCTCGGCCAGAAGGGCCCATTGATCAGGGTGCTGTGCGAACAGGGCAACGGCGCAGCCCAACTGATTGCGAGTCGTGTCGGTGCCACCCACGATCACCGCATTGACCATCATCACCAACTCGTCGGTGGTCAACTTGTCGCCTGCTTCTTCAGCAGCGATGAGATCGGTCAACAAGTCGTCGGCGGGCTTGCTGCGCCGTTCGGCGATGAGCCCGCGGGTGTACTCACCGAGCTCGTCCTGGGTTCGCATGATGAGGTCGAGCTTGTCGGTCACGTCTTGCGAGAAGATCTCGAGGATGTCGCCCGCCCAGCGGCTGAACAGCTGCCAATCCTCTTTCGGCGCACCGAGCAACTCGCAGATGATCGGAATCGGATACGGCTCGCAGATGTCGGTGGCGAAGTCGGCGCAACCCGCGTCGGAGATCTTGTCGACCAGCCCGCCGATCACTTCGCGCATGAACGGACGAAGACGGTCAGCAGCGCGCGGTGAGAACGCAGGCGCGACCAACCGTCGCAAGCGCGTGTGCATGTCGCCCTCGGCCGACAAGATGCTGACCTGCTGGCGCTCGAGGAAGTCTCTGTTGGTGATGCCCATCAGTTCCGGGATCCGGCTGACAGCGCTGTGCCAGCGCTTGTCGCGCAGCACTGCGGTGGCATCCTCGTAGCGCAGCACCTCGTATCCGAACAGGTTGCGAACCAGCCATTGGTCACCGGCCAGCGACTGACGCAGGGCGCGGCGCTCCTCGTAGTTGCCGTCGGCCAGGGTGATCTCCGGCAGGTCGAGTTCTGAAGCCAGCGTTGCCATGACGAAACGCTAGGTCGGGCCGGCTCAGTTCAACGCAGCGAGGGGCTCGATGAATGGTGTGTCGAGGAACTCGGCGACGGGCGCGTTGGTGACCTGGCCGGCGAAGGTGTTGAGCCCATGCGACAGGGCAGGGTCGCGTCGACAGCCGCCGGCGGCACCGTGGATCGCCACCTCGAGTTGATAGGGAAGTGTCGCGTTCGTCAACGCATACGTGCTGGTGTGCGGGACCGCGCCGGGCATGTTGCCGACGCCGTAGTGCAACACGCCGTGCAGTTCGTAGACGGGCTCGTTGTGGGTGGTCTCGTGGATGGTCTCGATGCAGCCGCCCTGGTCGATCGCCACGTCGACGATCACCGCGCCCGGCTTCATCGTGCGCACCATGTCTTCGGTGACCACCACCGGCGCCCGCCCGCCGGCGACCAGCACCGCGCCGATCACCAGGTCGGCGTCGGCGATGTTGCGCTCCAGCGCGCCGCGGTTCGAGGCAAGCGTGACGATGCGTCCCTTGTTGATCTGGTCGACCCATCGCAGCCGGTCGAGGTTCTTGTCGAACAGCACGACCTCGGCCTCCATGCCGGCGGCGATCCATGCCGAGTTCCACCCGACGTTGCCGGCGCCGAGCACGACGACCTTCGCCGGCTGTACCCCGGGGGCGCCGCCCATCAACACGCCGCGGCCGCCGTTGTGCCGCTCGAGGTAGTGCGCCCCGATCTGGGGAGCCAGTCGACCGGCGACCTCGCTCATCGGTGCCAGCAGCGGGAGCGCCCCGTTGTCGAGCTGCACGGTCTCGTATGCCAGCCCGGTGCAACGGGATTCGATCAACGCCTTGGCGACGACGGGGTAGGCGGCGAGGTGCAGGTAGGTGAACAGCGTGAGGTCGGCGCGCAGGAACGGGAACTCCTCTGCCTTCGGCTCCTTCACTTTCACGACCATGCTCTGCGACCACGCATCTGCTGCTGTCGGCACGATCTCGGCGCCGGCGGCGCGGTAGTCGGCGTCGCTGAAGCTCGCCCCGACCCCTGCGCCGGTCTCGACGAACACGTTGATGCCGAGCCGCTCGAACTCGCGCACCCCGTCAGGCGTCATTGCCACCCGGTACTCGTTGTTCTTGATCTCCTTGGGAACGCCGACGGTACGAATCACGGGTGAGGTCATGGCTCGCATCTTGCACCTGACGTGACCGTTGATCAACAGCCAATACTACGGCAGAATATCGAGATGACCGATGAAAGCATGGCAGTTGACAATATTGACCGCCGAATCATCGGCATCCTTCACAATCAGGGGCGAATCAGTTGGCGTGACCTCGCCGACGCCGTGCACATGGCCCCGAGCTCGGTGGCGGACCGGGTGCGCCGACTGGAGGCCGGCGGTGTGATTCGTGGCTATCGGGCGCACATCAACCCCAGTTCACTCGGGCGCGATGTGCGCGCCGTGATCGACGTCAGTCTTCCCTCGGGTGGTGATCCGGCGGAGTTCGAAGCGCGGCTGGCCGAGCGCGACGAGGTCGAGTTGGCCCTGTACGTGACGGGCCCGGCCGACTACACGGTGATCGTCGATTGCGTCGGCGCGGAGGGCCTCGACGGTTTCATCCGGTGGTTGAAGGCGGAGGGCGGCGTTGCCCGTACCGAGAGCAAGTTCGTGTTGCGTCCGGTTATCGGATAGGTCAAGATCGGCAACCGTTCACAGACACGGTCGCAGACAAAGGGGATACAGACGCATGAAGGCGTTCCAGAACTTCATCAATGGTCAACACGTCGACGCGGTCGACGGGCGCACGACCGCCGTGGTCAATCCGGCCACGGGCGAGCAATACGCGACGGCGGCGCTCTCGGGCGAAGCCGACATCGACAATGCCATGAAGGCCGCGTCGGCCGCCTACGACACGTGGCGCGACAGCACACCCAGCGAGCGTTCGTTGGCGTTGTTCCGATTGGCCGACGCAGTCGAGTCGCGCGCCGAGGAACTGATCGCCCTGGAAGTCGAGAACTGCGGCAAGCCGATCCACCTGACTCGCAGCGAAGAAATCCCACCGATGGTCGATCAGATCCGCTTCTTCGCCACCGCGGCCCGGCACCTCGAGGGCAAGAGCGCCGCCGAGTACATGCACAACATGACCTCGTTCGTCCGCCGCGAGTCGATCGGCGTGTGCGCCCAGGTCGCACCATGGAACTACCCGATGATGATGGCGGTGTGGAAGTTCGCGCCGGCGTTGGCTGCCGGTAACGCGGTCGTGTTGAAGCCCAGCGACACGACACCGGCCAGCACCACATTGCTTGCCGAGATCGCCGCCGAGTTCTTCCCTCCGGGTGTGTTCAACGTCGTCTGCGGCGATCGCGACACGGGCCGGGCGATGGTGTTGCACGACATCCCCGCAATGGTCAGCGTCACCGGTTCGGTGCGCGCCGGGCAAGAGGTTGCTGCGGCTGCGTCGCAGAGCCTGAAGCGGTGCCATCTCGAGCTCGGCGGCAAGGCGCCGGTCGTGGTGTTCGACGACGCCGACATCGCCGCGGCGGCCGAGGGGATCGCCATCGCCGGGTACTTCAACGCCGGTCAGGACTGCACCGCGGCCACCCGCGTGCTGGCCGGGCAGGGTGTGTACGACGACTTCGTCGCTGCGCTGGCCGAGCAGGCCAAGGGCACCCAGACCGGCATGCCCGACAACGAGGACGTTTTGTTCGGCCCGGTCAACAACCCCAACCAGCTCGCCCACGTCGGTGGCATGGTCAGCCGCGCTCCCGACCACGCCAACGTCGCCGCCGGCGGCCACGCCGTTGCGGGGAAGGGCTTCTTCTTCGAGCCCACCGTCATCGGCGGCCTGCACCAGGACGACGAGATGATCCAGCGTGAGATCTTCGGCCCGGTCATCACGGTGCAGAAGTTCACCGACGAAGACGAGGCGGTCGGTTGGGCCAACGGTGTCGAGTACGGCCTGGCGTCGAGCGTGTGGACCAAGGATTTCGGTCGGGCGATGCGCATGGCCAAGCGACTTGACTTCGGTTGCGTGTGGATCAACACCCACATCCCGCTGGTCGCCGAGATGCCTCACGGCGGCTTCAAGAAGTCGGGCTACGGCAAGGACCTGTCCGCGTACGCCCTGGACGACTACACCCGCATCAAGCACGTCATGGCCAACCTCGACAGCTAGTGCGCGCCCCAGGCGAAGGTCTGCTTGACGAGGTCGAGGTAGATGAAGGTCTCGGTCGAGACCACGCCGGGCACGGAGCGGATGCGGTTGGTCAGGTCCAGCAACTGGCCGTCGTGCTCGACCACGACCTCGCACATGAAGTCGAACGAGCCGGCGGTCACGACGAGGTAATCGATGTCGGCCATCGCCTGCAGCGTCTTGGCCAGATCGTCGGTGGGCCCGGCGCTGTGCACTCCGATCATCGCCATTCGCCGGAGGCCGAGCGACAAAGGGTTGGTCACGGCCACGACCTGCATCACACCGGCATCGGTCATGCGTTGCACCCGTTGGCGTGCCGCGGCCTCCGACAACCCAACCGCCGCGCCGAGCCGTGTGTAGGGGATGCGACCGTCGGCCTGCAGTTGCTCGATGATCGCCCGATCGGTGTCGTCGAGCTGCGTCCCGGATCGGTCCATGGCTACGGATACTGGCGTCTCCGGCCGCCTCGCGCAAGGGAATCCGTGGCGCGCACAGTCGAAACATACGCTTTCCTTGATTTGACCGCCTCCGACGTGCAACGGTGTGCAGGTGGGAGTCAACGTTCGAGACGACGCACCACCAGTCGTCTCGTCGGTGTCCTCGGCGGGTGCTCACAGCGAATATGGTGTGCCGCAACGAGTATGGGGGAACATTTGTGACTGACATCACCGTGCCACCGATCGGTGGGGCGTCGGCGCGCGGCGCAGTGGAACTGACCGACGTCACCAAGCGCTTCGGCACGATGGTCGCAGTCGATCGCCTGAACTTGACCGTCGAGCCCGGCGAGTTCCTGTCGTTGCTCGGCCCGTCCGGTTGCGGAAAGACCACCACCTTGCGCATGCTCGCCGGCTTCGAGCAGCCCGACGAGGGCTTCATCCGGATCAGCGGCGAGTACGTGCAGGGAATCCCCCCGTACAAGCGCGACGTCAACACCGTCTTCCAGGCCTACGCCCTGTTCCCGCACATGACTGTCGCCGAGAACGTCGCCTACGGCCTGCGTCAGAAGGGCGTCCTGAAGTCCGAGATTGCCACCAGGGTCAACGAGGCGCTCGACATGGTCAAGATGACCAAGTTGGCCGCGCGGAAGCCTCGACAGATGTCCGGCGGCCAGCAGCAGCGGGTGGCACTGGCCCGTGCGCTGGTGAATCGGCCGAGCGTGTTGCTGCTCGACGAGCCGCTCGGTGCGCTCGACCGCAAGCTCCGCGAAGAGATGCAGATCGAGTTGAAGTTGCTGCAGAGTCAATTGGGCATCACGTTCATCTTCGTCACCCACGACCAGGAAGAAGCGATGAGCATGAGCGATCGCATCGCGATCATGCTCGACGGTCACATCGAGCAACTCGGTGGTCCCGAGACGGTGTACGAGCGCCCGACGTCGGCGTTCGTTGCCGGATTCATCGGCCGCAACAACTTCTGGCGGGGGACTGCAACCGCCGATGGCATGAGGGCTGATGACGGCACGGTCTTCGTGGCGACTCACCCCGAAGAACGGGTTGCCGTTGGTGACAGGTCCCTGGCGGCAGTACGACCAGAGTGCTTCACGCTCAGCGATGTCGAGCCGACCACATCAACCAACGTGCTTGCCGGCGAGGTTGCGGGTGTCTCCCACTTCGGAGACACCCTCCAGTTCGTCGTGAGATCGCCCGCCCGAGACGTCGTCGCGTTGCTTCCTCGCCAGAAAGCGCCAAAGCTTCGTCCTGGCGATCCCGTGTGGTGCCAATGGTCGGCCGACGACGTGTATCAGTTCTCAGCTGACCAGGAGGGCCTCGTGCTCGCCGAACCCGCAGCCGAAGCAGCCAACTCATAGAGGACCCAGACCCTACCCAAGGAGCCCGTATGTCAGCCAAGCAAGAACCACTCAACATCCTCGCACCGGAGAGTTTCCGGCAGTCTCTGTCGCGTCGCTCGCTGTTTCGCATGGGAGGCGCCGCCGCCGGACTCGCAATCATCGCAGCTTGCGGTGACGACAAGGTGACCAGCGATGCGACAACTCCGGCCGCCGGAACCACACCGGCCGCCGGAACCACACCGGCCGCCGGCGCCGCGACTGGCGGCATCGCTGGCTACAGCGAGGTCATCAACAAGGCCAGTGGCACCTTGTCGATGTACACGTGGGGTGACTACAACGACCCCGAACTCGTCGGCGCCCTCGCCGACTCGGCTCTGGGTGTGACGATGAAGGTCGACTATTACGCCAGCAACGAGGACCTGATCACGAAGCTGTCGGCCGCGAATGGGAGCAGTGGGTTCGACATCGTCGTGCCCACCGGTGCATACATCCCACAGATGCTCCAAAAGGGCCTGCTGCAGAAGTTCGACAAGTCGCTGCTGCCCAACATCGTCAACGTCGACCCGTTCTATCTGGCCCGTGACTGGGACCCGACCAACGAGTACAGCGTGTGCAAGGACTGGGGATCGACCGGTTGGATGTGGGACACCACGAAGATCAAGGCCGATATCAAGACGTGGGGCGACTTCAGCACGGCTTGTATGACCGAGGCCAGCGGCAACTGCTCCGTGCTCGACACAGCGCCCAACATGGCGGGCATGTACTTCTGGGCGAACGGCATCAACTGGACAACCGAGAAGAAGGAAGATCTCGACGCATGCGAGGCCTTCCTCGTCGACAAGTTCGCCGAGCACATCAAGGCGTTCGACAGCTACCCATCGACCAAGCTCGCTGAAGGTGCGTATTCCATCTCGATGGCGTGGAACGGTGACGCTCGTCAAGCGTTCAGTCGAATCGCCGATGCCGGCGGGAACCCCGATGATTGGAAGTGGGCGCTCGGCGGCCCGGCAACCGAAATATGGATGGACAACTACTCGATTCCCACGGGCGCGCCGAACCCAGAGGCCGCGCACGCCTGGATCAACTGGTTGCTCACGCCCGAGATCTCCATCAGGGACCTCAACTATCACGGCTATCACAGCGGCATGAAGAACATCTCGGCACTGCTGACTGAGCTCGTCCCCGACCTGAAGTTGGGCGACATGATTTTCTTCAGCGACGATCTGGTCGCCACCATGCAGACCGGTGCGGTCAACACTGCGCAGGACCGCCTGGTCGACATCTTGAACAAGGTGAAGGCCAAGGCCGGAGGCTGATTCCATGACCGCTGCGGTGCTGCCGCCACCACACAAGAGGAGATGGCGAGGGCCGCGGTTCGCCCTCGCCATCCCCTCGATGGTGTGGTACTTGCTGTTCTTCGTCGTGCCGATCGCGTACATCGTGCTGTACTCGTTCGGGGCGAAGGACTCCAGCAAGTTGGTGCCGGTCGATCTCGGTCATCTCAACCTCGAGAACTACCGCAGCGCGTTCGACGAGACGTTCTTCAAGACGTTCCGTCAAACCCTCAAGATCGCCGTCAAGGCAACCCTGCTGTGCCTCTTCATCGGCTTGCCCGTGGCCTACTTCCTCGCGTTCAAGGTTCGCGAGAAGTGGCGGGCAATCCTGCTGGCGTTGATCGTCGTGCCCAGCTTCACCAGCTTCTTGATCCGCACGCTGGCATGGCGGATCCCGCTCGCCCCCAACGGCACGTTCTCGCGATGGCTGCAGGACTGGGGTGTGATCGGGTCGCCGATCAACATCCTCGAAACCCAGACCGCCGTGCAACTGGCGATTGTCTACAACTATCTGGGCTTCATGATCCTTCCGTTGTTCGTTGCGCTCGACCGCATTGATGTCGGCATGCGAGAAGCCAGCAAGGATCTCGGCGCCGGGCGTATCGCCACCTTCTTCGGCGTCACACTGCCCCTCGCCGCACCAGGTATCGCTGCCGGAGTGCTGTTGACGTACATCCCGATGTGTGGCGACTACGTCACCGCGCTGGTGCTCGGCGGCGCCAAGGGCAACATGATCGGGGCGTTGATCGCATCCCAGTTCAGCGGGGCGCAGAACTGGCCGTTGGGCTCGGCGATGGCCGTGCTGATGATCCTGGCAGTCCTGGTGACCCTCGCCGTTGGCGCCGTCGTCGTCTGGGTTGCACCCAAGCTGGTGCGCAGCGTCGCCCCTGCGTTTCGCGGCGTGCGTCAGTCGATCTACGCCCGCGGCCTGCGAGCCACCCAGCGGGTGCGGGCCGAGCACACCGGCCGCCGCGTCGAGTTCTTCAAGATCGTCCTCGCGGTGTGGGCCGTCGTGGTGCTGCTGTTCATGTTCATTCCAATCGGCCTGGTGATCCTGCACTCGTTCAACCGTGGCGGTTCGTTCTCGATCTGGTCGGGTCACACCAGCACCGCCTGGTGGGGCCGCCTGTTCAAGGCCGACGAGACCTGGCCAATGGTGTTCAGGTTTGTGATCATCCTGTTTGTCGGGGCGTTGACCCCGAGAGTCGTCAAGCGAGTTGCCGGTCGCAGCATCCGGCTGCTCGACGAGTGGGCCGTGCCGCTGGCATTCGCAATTGCCCTCGTCGTCAACGGAACGTCGACCCACTGGTATCGCTCGATATTCCGCGACGCCGGTATCGGCGATGCCTTGCGCAATTCGTTCATCGCCGCATTCGGAGCCACCGTGGTGGCGGTGATTCTCGGCGGATTCGCCGGAGTGGCGCTGGCCAGGCGTCCCGGAAAGTGGACTGCTGTCTTCATCGCCGTCGTCCTGTTGATCCTGGTCACTCCCGAGATCATGGATGCAATCGCCCTCGCGGGCTGGATGGAGAAGTTCGGTGGGCCGTTCAAGCACGATGTTGGTCCGTTGAACTTCGGCATCATCCGTCTCTGGGTGGGTCAGTCGTTGTACGCGTCTGCAGTGGTCACCTTGATCGTGCGCGCCCGACTGGCTGGTCTCGACGAGGCGCTCGAAGAAGCGGCCGGCGACCTCGGCGCGCCTCCGGGACGTGCTTTCCGCCAGATCACCTTGCCCCTCATCTCGTCGGCCCTTGTCGCGGGAGCCTTGCTCTCGTTCACGCTCTGTCTCGACAACACCATCATCTCCTCGCTGATCGCAGGCGGCGGGTCGTCGACGTTCCCGGTGGCGCTGTTGGGCGCGACTCGCAGCACGATCAAACCGTTCTGGGGTGTCGGCGCGGTGGTGCTGTTCGGCATCACCATGGCCGCGCTCGGCTTCGTCGCCGCGGTCCTGAAGCGCTCTGGCGACTCGTCGTCGCAGATCGCTGCAACGCTCGGCGGGGGCTAGCCCTTGAGGGTGCTCGTCGTCGGAGGCGGGTTCGCGGGTCTGACCGCAGCAAGAGAACTGGTTCTCGCCAGGCACGACGTCACGCTGATCGAGGCCGGCTCGCGTCTCGGCGGGCGGGCGCGCACGGTGCGATCGCCATTCTCCGAAGGCCACTACGTCGAGAGCGGTGCAGAGTGGATCGATACGCATCACCGACGCATGCGCGCCCTGCTCGATCGTCACGGCCTGTCGCTGCAGGGGGAGGGCCAGCAGTGGACCACCATCAGGCGGTGGTTGCATCGCGACGGCCGATTGCAGAACCCCGCCGACCTCGGCCGGGAAGTGTTTCAGCAACTCGAGACGTTCGAGGCGATCGTCGACGAGGCCGCAGGCGCGGTCGATGATCCGTCGAACCCGCAACGATGTGCGTCGGCAGCCGATCTGGACGCGGCCTCGCTCGCCGATGTTGCCGACCGGGCCGGGCTCGGCGAACTGGCGCGCCTGTTCCATCGTCGCGACAGCCAGGGCGAGTTCGCCGCCGAGCCCGACGAGGTGTCGTTGTTGTTCGTGGCGCAGCAGCGCGCCGTCAGCGCGGCGCACGGCGCCGGCGACGTCGTTCGCTCGCATCGCGTGGCCGACGGCATCGACACGTTGGTACAGCGCATGGCGGCGGAGGTCGCTGATGCGATCTCACTCGACGAATCGCTGATCGCAGTGCAGCACGACGAGGACTCGGTCGCAGTCACCACCTCGCGTC
>JANMNE010000227.1:0-6765 GCA_031373785.1 Ilumatobacteraceae bacterium | reverse complement strand
TCCTGATCAACGGCGACACGGCGTGGAGCCGGTTGAAGTTCGAGGGCGGCACGCACCGCGTGCAGCGCGTCCCCGCCACCGAGAGTCAGGGGCGCATTCACACCTCGTCCGCCACGGTGCTCGTGCTGCCCGAGGCCGAGGAGGTCGAGGTCGAGATCGACGATCGTGACCTCGCGATCGACGTGTACCGATCGAGCGGACCGGGCGGGCAGGGGGTCAACACCACCGACTCCGCGGTGCGGATCACCCACATCCCGACGGGCGTGGTGGTGGCGATGCAGGACGAGCGCAGCCAGTTGCAGAATCGGGCTCGGGCAATGCTGGTGCTCCGCTCCCGATTGTTGAAGTTGGCACAGGACGAACAGGACGCGGCGAAATCGGTCGAGCGTCGCGCCCAGGTCGGTGGTGGTGGACGCGGCGAGAAGATCCGCACCTACAACTTCAAGGAGAATCGGGTCACCGACCATCGCATCGGCTACACCGCCTACCGGTTGCAAGAGGTGCTGGCGGGCGATCTCGACGATCTCGTCGATGCGTTGACCGCCGACGAACGGGCCCGCCAACTCTCCGGCGATGAGTGACGACACGATCAGCTGGGGCGAGCTGTGGAACGAGACGACAACCCGCCTCGATCGTCCCCGTGCACGCTGGGTCTGTGAGGTCGCCTCGGGTCACGACGGCGACGAGTTCCTGGCGATCCTCGATCATCCCGCGTCGGAACGCGCCGTTGGCCACCTCGACGCCATGTTGGCCAGGTTGGCCGAGGGCGAGCCGCTGCAATACGTCCTCGGCCGTTGGGGCTTCCGTCACCTCGACCTGATGGTGGATCGGCGCGTGCTGATCCCTCGGCCGGAGACCGAGTTGGTGGTCGATGTCGCTTTGCGGCACGCCGGTGCGCTCGACCGTCCGATCGTTTGCGCCGATCTCGGAACCGGAAGCGGAGCGATCGGTCTGTCGCTGGCCAGTGAGCTGCCGATCGACGGGGTCACGGTGTGGATGACCGACCGCTCGTCAGATGCCCTCGATGTTGCCCGGGCCAACGCCGCAGGCATCGGCAGGGCGGCAGCCAACGTTCGATTTGCCCACGGTGACTGGTTCGGCGCGCTGCCGGCGAGTCTCAGAGGTGGGCTCGGGCTGGTGGTCTCCAACCCGCCGTACGTCAGCGACGATGATCCTGAATTGGAAGTGATCGTGCGCGAATGGGAGCCTGCGCTCGCGTTGTTCGCCGGAGCCGATGGGCTCGATGCGATCCGCGATCTGATCGCCGAGGCGCGGAACTGGCTCTGCCCCGGTGGATGGTTCGTCGTCGAGATCGGCTCGACACACGGGCGTCAGGTGACTGAGTTGCTGCACGCCGCCGGCTTCGACGACGTGTCGATCACCGCTGATCTGAGCGGCCACGATCGCGTTGCCGGTGGCCGACGAGGCGCGTGACGCGACGGCCTCAGGCGAAGCGCGCTGCGACCTGGCCCAGCAGTGATTCTTCCTCGTTGGCGATGTCGTGGTCGACACCTGCCACGTCGCGTGCCGCGGAGAACAGCGAGTGTCGCAACACAGTGCTGGCGATGCGGTCGTCGATGTCGTCGAGCAGCGCCTCGGTCTTGTGCGCTGCGACCGCGCTGCGCACCTTGGCCATTGCCTCGCCGAGGTACTGATCGAACGAGAACGTCGAGGACTCCCAGCCCGAATCGTCGCTGATGTTGCGGATCTCGTCGAGCTCGTCGTCGGAGATGTGCCGGTCGGCGACCATGACGAGGAGCAACAGCTCGATTACCGCTTCGTGTTCGCGGTCGGCGGTGGCGTGCACCGATACGTGGCTGTAGAGGTCGCGCAGGCGTTGGTTCATCGAAGGGGCAACCTAACCGGTGACGAGCGGTGCGACGAAGCGCCGGAGGAAGTCGAGTTGGTGCAGCAACATGTTCTCGGCCACGACTTCTTGGGGCGTCATGTGCGTGACCCCGACCAGCGGCAGGACCTCGTGAGGCTTCCCGGCGGCGAGCAGTGCCGACGAGAGTTGCAGGGTGTGGGCGGCGACGACGTTGTCGTCGGCGAGACCGTGGATCAACAGCAGGGGCCTGGTCAGGGCGCCGGCCAGCGGCAGCAGCGAGGAGTTGGCGTACGCGGTGTCGTCGACCGTCGGGTCGCCGAGGTAGCGCTCGGTGTAGTGGGTGTCGTAGAGGCGCCAATCGGTGACCGGGGCGCCGGCGATTGCGGCATGGAACACGTCGGGCCGGCGCATCACCGCGAGCGCTGCGAGGTATCCGCCGAAGCTCCACCCGCGGATCCCCACATGGTCGAGATCGAGTGGGTAGTCGGCGGCGGCGGCGTGCAGCGCGTCGACCTGGTCGTCGAGGATGGTCGTGGCCAGATCGAGATGGACGGCGCGCTCCCACTCGCTGCCACGCCCCGGTGTTCCGCGCCCGTCGACCACGACGACGGCAAAGCCTTGGTCGGCGAACCACTGCGACAGGGCATAGCGGCTGCGCGACGCCAGCACGTACTGCACGTGTGGGCCGCCGTATGGGTCGAGCAGCACTGGTAGGGGCGAACCATCGTGGTCGCGTGGCAGCAGCACTGCGGTCGCCAGCCGGCGATCGCCGTAGCGATGCAGCGAGACGTTGGGGTCGATCAAGGGCTCCTCGGCGAACGAGGCGATGACCGGGCCATCGACGACCTTCGTCAGCGACCCGCAGCTGTCGAGCGTGGTGCTGCGCAACACGGTGGTCGTGCCGCCGATGATGGCCGAGTGGATCCCCGGCCCGTCGCTGATGCACGTGAGCTCGTCGTCGCTCCATCGCCACACGTGCTGCACGGTCGCGTCGTCGAGCGGGTTGGCCAAGATGATCGCCGCGTTCTCGTCGACGGCGATCACGGCTCGAACCTGGAGGTCGGTGGGAGTCACCGCCACCCCATCGATCAGCAGGCGACGCAGGCCGTCGCGATCAGCGGCCATCACGAGCCGGCCGTCCTCGAGCTCGTTGGGCGTCCCCGGCACGAGTTCGACCCAACTGTCGTCGTGGTCGGTGAAGATCGGCGCAGTGTCGCCGGTCGTGGGGTTGGCTTCCAGTACCTGCAGGCTGCGCTGGTCACGTGACTGGACCGCCAGCAGCAGTCGTTCGTTCGACGCCCAGTGCACCGCCGTGAGGTAGGGGAACTGGTCGCGATCCCATTCGATCTTGATCGACCCGCCGTCGAGCGCCAGCACGTGCAGCTCGACGAGGGCGTTCGGGGTGCCGGCCGCCGGATAGCGGATCTCGCGCGGTTGCTGATCGGGCGCGCCCGGCTCGGCGATGTACCACCGCTCGACGGGCGACACATCGACGCGGCATGCAGCGATGGCCGAACCATCTGGGCTCCACCAGTACCCGCGATACCGATGCAGTTCCTCACCGGCGATGTAGTCGGCCGATCCCCACGACACCTCGGGGTCCTCGTCGCTGGCCAGCTCCCAGCTACTGCCGTCCAGCTCGGCGATTCGCAGTGCACTCCCACAGACGTACGCAAGCCGACCCGCCGCGGGGTCGGGGCGGGGATCGAAGACGGGTCCGTCGACGACCAGTTCGCGCGCAACACCACTGATGAGGCCGGCGACGAACAGCCGCCCGGCGAGCGGGAGGGCGACGACGGCAACCGAGCTGTCGGTCGCGAACGTGGTGACGCCCGAGGCGGTCTCGCGCATCCGTTCCCGCCGGGTTTGTTCCTCTGCGGGCAGATCGTCGGGATCGAGTTGGGCGAGCAGCGTCAGTGGATCGGCGATCAACCGCTCCTCGCCGGTGGCGACGTCGAGCACGTAGAGGCAGTTGACCGGATCGTCGCCGGCTCGGCTGCGGATGAACACGATCCGCTGTCCGTCGGCCGAGACCACGAGATTGCGTGGCTCGCCGAGCGAGAGGCGTCGGGTGCGGGCGAACTGCCGGGGGAACGTGTCGGCGGGCATCGCGGTGTCGGGCTCGCTGGATTCGAGTGTCATGGCGTCACCATGATCTTGGCGTGCTCCTCCGGATTGGCGAGGTCGCGGAACGCTTGGGGGATCCCCTCGATTCCAACGGACGCCGTCACCCAGGGGGCCAGGTCGACCTTGCCATCGGCGATCGAGGTCAACGCCGAGCTGAACTCGCCCGGCTCATAGCCGAATGCGAACTGCAGACTGAGCTCGCGACCGATCCCCAGCATCGGGTGGAAGCGGTCCTCCTGCATGCAGGCCCCCACGACGAGGATGCGCGCATCCTTCGGCGCCATGCGCATTGCCTGGTCGATCATTCCCGGCACCCCGACCGCTTCGAAGATCACCGGTGTGCGCACGCCGTCGGCACGACGCCACGCCTCGATGGCGGGTGTGACCCGTGGGTCGACCACGACATCGGCGCCGAGGAGTTCGGCCAAGGCGCGCCGCTTGCTGGAGAAGTCGGCGGCGATGATGGGGCCGACGCTGCGCATCTTCAGCTCGGCGATGCACGCCAACCCGACGGGACCGCAGCCCAACACGATCGCGCTCTCATTGCTGGTGATCTTGCTCTTCGCCACGGCATGCACGCCGACCGCAAGCGGCTCGGTCATGGCCGCGATGTCCGCGCCGAGGCCGCTGGGCACCTTGATGCCGACCATCTCGTTGAGCACCATCAGCTCCGCGTAGCCGCCGTTGTAGATGTTGGAGAACCCCACGGCGTGCAAGCCCGCAGCGTCGAACGCCACCGGAAGACTGACCACGATGTCGCCCGTCTTCAAGTTGCTGCATCCGGGGCCGGTGTCGATGACCTCGCAGCAGAACTCATGCCCCATGACGGTGTCGAGCCCTGGCTCGAAGACCGTCAGTTGCATGGGATCCGGCGGTCGATCGGCGTTCAACTCGTCCATCATCCGCCGGCTCTCTTCGCCATGCTGCAAGAGGTGCAGGTCACTTCCGCAGATGCCGCATGCCAGCACGCGGGTCAGTACTTGCCCGGGGCCCGGAGTCGGATCAGGGATCTCATCGACTCGGAGTTGCCAATCTCGCATCACTGCGGCGCGCATTGCCCCGACCGTACTTCCTCGAGGATCGGGACGCGCCGTCGACCGACGTCGTCAGCTGCTGAAATGAGCGATGGCCTCGGTCACGACTGCCCATGCCGCGTCGCCGTCCACGTCGGTCAGCCGGTCGCAGTTCGGATCCGGCCGATCGAGCAAGGTGCGTTGATCAACCACGGTCATACCCCGGGTGTGCTCGCCTGCGGTCTCGACCACGACGTGCGAGAACGATCTGGTGAACAAGTCCGGGTGGGTCAACGCCATGACCGCCACTGGATCGTGGACCGCCGCGCCGCGCATGTTCTCATGGCGGCTCACGTAGGTCCCGCTGAAGAACGTCATCAGGTCGGCAATCGTCACCGCCAGGCGGCCTGGAATCGTGCGCAGTTGGGCGATTCGCTCCGGCGTGGCCTGGAGGCCGTACGTGACGTCGAGCCCAGCCATGATCAGCGGGCCTCCGTAGTCGACCACGATCGCCGCCGCCTCCGGGTCCGCCCAGATGTTGAACTCGGCAGTGGCCGTTCGGTTGCCGAACAGCCCGCCGCCCATGAACGAGATGCCGGCGATGCGGGCGGCGATGTCGGGTGCGGAACGCAGTGCGAGCGCGATGTTGGTCATCGGGCCGGTAGGAACCAGCCAGACACCGTCGTGACTGCGGACGGTCTCGATGATGAACCCGATCGCGTCACGACTGGCGGGTGGGCCCGATGGAGGCGGCAGATCGGCGCCGTCGAGACCGCTCTCGCCGTGCACGTAGCCCGCATGCCGCGCCGGGGCGAGCAACGGCCGGTTGGCGCCGGCATGCACCGGCACGTCGATACCGAGCAGATCGCGGACCACGATCGCGTTCTGTGTGGTCGACTCCAGCGGAGCGTTGCCGGCGACCGTGGTGATGCCGAGCAGGTTCGTGTGGCGCGCCGCGACGACCATCGCCACCGCGTCGTCGTGGCCCGGGTCGCAGTCGAGGATGATCGGTGGGCGGTAGGGAGGTGCCATGAATGGCAGAGCTTGCCACCGTTACGATCGCACCGTGGCGTCGAGACGATGGCGGTTGCTGGCGATCGCCACGTTGGTGGCCACCGGTTGCTCCTCGGCCGGCTCTTCCGCTCGACCGGCGACGACATCGACTCCGCCCGCCGAGGTCTCCCATCAGGTCAACGCGACGAATCCATCGTCCGCGTCGCCCGAACCGACCGGTGTTCCCGGTCTGGCCGTCGATGACCCGTTCTGCGCTGCGTGGGCGGGCTACGTCGGGACGGTGCAGGCCCTCGGCATCGCTGCCTCGTTCGGTGACCTGCCCAGCGACCGGTTCGCAGCAATCGAGTTGGTCGCCGCGCCGCGTCTCGTCGAGGTGGCCGTGGCGATCGACGCATCCTGGCCGGTGGAGCTGGCGGCAGAGCACACCGTGGTGATCGAACGACGCATCGGCCCGTACTCGCGTCGAGCAGCGCGGGGCGTCGAGGCGCTCGTCGCCGCCGGTGTCACCGCGACCGACCAGTCGACGTTGAGCACTGCATGGCAGACCGCGCTGCAGCGGCGAGAGCCGGAGGTGCCCGTCATCGAAGTCCCGGTGATCGCTGCGGACCTTCAGGCCAAGGTCGATGCGGCGGCGACCGCATACGACGCGGCCGTCACCCCGTTCGCCCAGGACCCCAGCCTCGTCGTCGACGGGGTCGACAACCCGGCGACCGACGCCTACCTCGCTGCGCACTGCCCCGACCTCGTGTCCAGCGGCGTCGGCGACGCCCTCTGATGCGCGCT
>JANMNE010000168.1:0-12669 GCA_031373785.1 Ilumatobacteraceae bacterium | reverse complement strand
GATCACCTCGGCTGCCACGACCTGCATCTGGAACAACCACCGCATCAACATCATCGACACCCCTGGCCACGTCGACTTCACGATCGAGGTCGAGCGGTCGCTGCGCGTGCTCGACGGCGCGGTCACCGTGTTCGACTCGGTTGCCGGCGTCGAGCCGCAGACCGAAACCGTGTGGCGCCAGGCCAACAAGTACAAAGTGCCGCGCATGTGCTTCGTCAACAAGATGGATCGCATCGGCGCCGACTTCTACCGCACCGTGGCGATGGTCAAGGATCGCCTGCAGGCCACGCCCGCCGTCATCCACCTTCCCGTCGGCGCCGGCGGCCCGGAGTCCAACAAGCCGTTCGTCGGGCTGATCGACCTCGTCAAGATGAAGGCGCTGATCTGGCACGACGAGGAACTGGGCGCCAAGTGGGACGAAATCGAGATTCCCGCCGACATGACCGAGCAGGCTGCCGAATATCGCGAACTGCTGCTCGAGACCATCGCCACCAGCGACGACCATCTCCTCGAGAAGTATCTGGCCGGCGAGCCGGTGACCGAGGACGAGATCAAAGTTGCCCTTCGTAAGGGCACCCTGGCCTTCGACTTCGTTCCGATCCTGTGCGGCTCGGCGTTCAAGAACAAGGGCGTGCAGCCGATGCTCGACGCCGTCATCGACTTCCTCCCGAGCCCGCTCGACATCCCACCGACGTCGGGCACCAAGCCGAACCACGAGGAAGAGATCCTCTACCGCAAGCCGTCGATCGACGAGCCGTTCGCTGCGTTGGCGTTCAAGATCGTGGCCGACCCGTTCGGCAAGCTGACCTACTTCCGGGTGTACTCGGGCCTGATCAACAAGGGTGACGAGGTCTACAACTCCACCAAGGAACGCCGCGAGCGCCTTGGCCGCATCTTGTTGATGCACGCCAACCAGCGTGAAGACCTCGACGTGGCCATGGCGGGCGACATCGTTGCCGGCCTCGGCTTCAAAGACACCACCACCGGCGACACCCTGTGTGATCGTGCCAACGCCATCATCCTCGAGCGGATGATCTTCCCGGAGCCGGTCATCCATGTAGCCATCGAGCCGAAGACCAAAGACGACCAGGACAAGCTGGGCAAGGCCCTCAAGTCGCTCAGCGACGAGGACCCGACCTTCCGCGTCCGCACCGACGAAGAGACCGGCCAGACGGTGATCTCCGGCATGGGCGAGTTGCACCTCGAGATCCTGGTCGACCGCATGCAGCGCGAGTTCGGCGTGGTCGCCACCGTCGGCAAGCCGCAGGTGGCCTACCGCGAGACGATCACCAAGATGGTCGAGTCGGTCGAGTACCGACACATCAAGCAGTCGGGTGGTTCCGGTCAGTTCGCAGTCGTGAAGATCACGCTGGAGCCGAACCCGGGCAAGGGCTACGAGTTCGTCGACAAGATCAGTGGCGGCAAGATCCCGCGCGAGTACATCAACCCGACCAACCAGGGCATGCAACAGGCACTCGATTCGGGTGTGCTCGCCGGCTACCCGACGGTCGATGTCAAGGCGACGCTGGTCGACGGTCAGTACCACGACGTCGACTCCTCGGAAATGGCATTCAAGATCGCCGGCCAGATGGCGTTCAAGAAGGCCGCCGAGATGGCCAAGCCGGTGCTGCTCGAGCCGATCATGGGCATCGAAGTGGTCACGCCGGAGGACTACATGGGCGACGTGATGGGCGACCTGTCGAGCCGGCGTGGCCGGATCGAGGGCATGGAAGCCCGCGGCAACACCCAGGTGATCAAGGCCCAGGTGCCGCTGTCGGAGATGTTCGGGTACTCGACCGACCTGCGTTCGCGTACGCAGGGCCGAGCCACCTACACCATGCAGTTCGCCCAGTACATGGAAGTGCCGCCGAACATCGCCAGCGACATCGTCAAGCGCGTTCGCGGCGAATAGGAAGAGGATCCGATGATCAAGCAACTCGTACTCGCGTCGGCCCTCGGCCTCGGCTTCACCGCGTGTGGCAGCAGCGACAGTGTCGCCGCAACGGCGACCAAGGGTGACGCGTTCTGCAAGCTCGCCCAGACAGCCAAGGACGACAACGACGCGCTCGACGCCCTCGACTTCACGGACTCGGCGAAGGTCAAGCTCGAGCTCCCCGCGGCCATCGATTCGCTGAGTGCGGCGGTGGCGAAGGCTCCCACCGACATCGCCGCGACTTTCAAGGAGTTGTTGACCGAGGAGGAGCAGATCGAGACGTTGTTGAAGGCCAATGACTTCGACATCGTCAAGATGGCCGCCACCGATGAGGGTAAGAAGGCGCTCGACGACATCGACAAGTCGACCATTCCTGACAAGGTCGATACCTACCTCAGCGACAAATGCGGTATCGAGACCGATAACACGACTTCCGACAGCAACCCATCGGACACGACGCCGCTCGACACCACGGTCGACACCATCATCGACCTCGGTGACGGCGAAGCGGCGATCAACAAGTTCCTCGACTTCTACGAGCTCGGCACCAGCTCGACGCTGACCGACGAGGAGCGTTCGTGCATCGTCTCCAACCTCGTCGACAAGGTGACCGGCGCTGATCTGAACCAGGCGATCGCCGGGCAGGCCAGTGAAGAACTGCAGCAGGCGCTCGGGCTGGCGTTCATCAACTGCAACGTCACCGTTCAATCCTGAACACGTCACCAGCGGCGTATCCACGCGGCTGGTGAACGACTCTCGAAGAGGTGCGGCATTCCGCCGCGAATCAGTGACAAGCTGATCCTCGTCGAGAGGGGGACGCGATGCCGTCCAAGCAACCGATGGGTGATGTCATCGTGCTGTTGCCCGGCATTCTTGGCAGCGTGCTCGAGCGTCATGGGCATGAGGTCTGGGCGATGTCGCCCGGTGCAGCGTGGCGGGCGATCGTCTCGCTCGGCCACAGCGTCAACGATCTGCAGTTGTACGATGACGACCCGTCGGTCGACGATCTCGGCGACGGGGTCACTGCGCCACGACTGCAGCCCGATCTCCACCTGATCCCGGGGTTGTGGAGCATCGATGGCTACTCGCACATCCGCGCCTCGATCTTCGCCGGCTTCGACGTGGTCGACGGCAAGAACTGGTTCGACTTTCCCTATGACTGGCGTCGTGACAACCGGGTGGCCGCACGGCATCTGGCCGAGCGCGCACCGGGATGGTTGCGGGCGTGGCGCCAACACTCCGGCAACAACGATGCCAAGCTCGTGCTGGTCGCGCACTCGATGGGCGGTCTCGTCGCCCGGCACTACCTCGAGGTGCTCGACGGCTGGCGGGACACACGCATGCTCGTCACGTTCGGCACGCCGTATCGCGGCTCGCTGAACGCGCTCGACTTCTTGTGCAACGGCTTCAAGAAGAAGATCGGTCCGGTCGGTCTCGACCTCACCACGTTGCTGCGCTCGCTGACCTCGGTGTATCAACTGTTGCCTCGCTACCCGGTGATCGACACCGGCGCCGGTGCGCTGACCAGGGTGTCGGAGACGCCCGATCTGCCCGGCGTCGACCAGGTCCGCGCCGCGGCTGCGTTGCAGTTCCATCTCGACATCGACGCCGCGGTCGAGCATCGTCCTGCCAACAGTTATGCCATCCACCCGATCGTCGGCATCCTGCAACCAACGCACCAATCGGCTCGTCTGCGCGCCGGTTCGGTGGAGATGCTGCAGGCGTACTCCGGCGTCGACAGCGCCGGTGACGGGACGGTGCCGCGGGTGTCGGCGACACCACTCGAGCTGTCCGATCAGGGCCGGGAGATCTACGCGCCTGATCAGCATGGAGCTCTGCAGAACGGCACCGGGCCACTGACCCAGCTGATCGGTCTGCTGTCGGCGAGGCCGACATCGAACTTCCGAGGTGGTCTGTCGGGTTTCGGTCTGCAGATCGACGATCTGTTCGCCGCCGACGAGCCGGTCAGTGCGGTCGCGACGTCGGATGATTCGGCCTCCGCCGTGAACGCGGTCATCGAGGATGTGGCCACCGGACGAGCCGTGCTGGAGTCACGCGTCGAGGCCGACGGTGACGGCGCGTACCGCATGGAATGGCCGCCACCGCCGCCGGGCGACTATCGACTCACCGTCTCGGCAACCGATCCCGACAGCGATCGCCTGCCGGTGCACTCGCTGTTCATCGTCGCCTCGACGGAGGACGGGCTGCGATGATCCTCTTCGTCGTCCTCGCCGCGTGGTCCGGTCTGGTCGGCCCACTGGACGTGGGCGCGGCCGCGCCGATCGCCGTGCGGCGCGCCGACGACTGCGTGCTTGCCATCGACGGGCACGACGTCCGCGAGTTCGCCGACGCCGACAACGCCTTGCGACTGAACGTCGACGACATCGTGCAGATCGACGCGCTGTCGTCTGTACCGACGTCGACCACACGGATCGCTGTCGACCTGCCCATCGGACCATCGATCCCGGTGAAGACGCTGCGACATCAGTCGTCGCAACGGTTCACGGAGTCGCTGCAGATCGCCGACATCAGCGGGGTCGGCGTCGGCTGGTACCACATCGAAGTCAGCAGCGGGCCGTGCCACGGGGCATTCTGGGTTCGGGTGTACGGCCGCTCTCCGTTGACCACCGTGATCGGCATCGGCGCGACCCTGTTGTTGGTCGCCGGTGCTGCGCTGCTGCTGTTGACCATTCGGCGCGCTCGACGGCAGCGGTCGCTGTGGTGGGGCATCGTCGCCGGGATCCTCGTCGGCGTCGCCCTGTGCATCCTCGCCCAACAGTTCGCCGTCGTTGCCTTCACACCGGTCGCGTTGGCGTTGTTCGTCGGTGGCGGTGCGGCCGGCGGAGGTGGTGCAACCGCTGCGGCCGGCGCCGCGGGAGGCGGCGTTCCGACCGCGAGTGCACCAGGCGCGGCGGCGCCGCCATCACCGCCATCGCCTCCGGTTCCGCCACCGCCTGCCCAGGTCCCGCCGCCACCGTCGCCCCCGGTTGCCCCACCGTCGCCGCCGTCGCCCCCGGTGTCGCCTCAGTCCAGTCCGGCCATGCGGCTCCCCGGCCAGGCCGGGTGGAGCCACGCCGAACCGCCGGCACACGCCGAACCGAGCGGCGCCGAACCACCACCCGACCCACCCCGACGCGCGTTTGCGCGGATCGAATGCGACGACACGCTGCTGGCCGGGACCGCATTCGACCTCACGGTCGGTCTGTCGGCCACGCAAGTCCGTGGCGTGGTCGGCCCGGCCTTGGTCCGCCCACCGTCGAGCGTCGGCGACTACGAGTTGACGGCACATGTGGTCGCCGATGGCTTCGACCTCGCGCCGGGCGAGACGTGGCGCAAGACGATGCTGGTCTCCGTGGCCGCGCCGTATCCATTCGTTGTGTTCCACCTGATCGCGCCGGTTGCGTCCGAGAACCAGGTGCACGAGATCAACGTGTTGTACTCCGTCGACAGCCAGACGATGGGCTTGGGCATCCGCCCCGTGCGCGTGCTCGACAGCCTCACGCCCGGCGCCGCGCTTCCCCCTCCACTGCCCGGCGTGGCCGGTTCGCTCGGTGTGCCCGTCGCTGATGAGCCGCCGGATCTCACGGTGCGGATCCTGCGCGGCTGCGAGGTCGGACGGCTGCTGTGGTCGTTCGAGTCGCCCCATGCCAGCTTGGTCGACCAGGGCATCACGTCGATCGGTGACGACCCCGACGCGTTTGCGCGCACGGTCATCTCGACGATCGCGGCCCACGAGGGTCGGCCGACACTGGCACTCGGGTTGCATGGGATCGGGCTGACGATCGCCGCCAAGGTGCCCGACGAGATGTGGTCCGCGCTGGCCGCGGTGGTCACTGCTGTCGCGCCGCGCCGCCCAACGGTCCTCCTGCTGTCGGAAGAGGCGTACGTGCCATGGGAGTTGGCCACCATGCCGACGCCGCTGGACCCTGCGGTCATCGGATTCCTGGGTGCCCAGGTGACCATCGGTCGATGGGTGCTGGCCGCCGATCGACCCTCGCTGCCGCCACCGAGGATGGTGCACGTCGACGGCATGATCGTGATCAGTGGTCGCTACGAACAGCCGGGTTGGAGCCGGCTCGAGCACGCCGAGGCCGAAGCCGCCGCATTGATCGAGCGTTATCACGCGGTCGGCGTCGATGCGATCACCGACCAGGTCGTCGGATGCTTGCTCGGAAATCCGGCGGCCGAGGTGCTGCACTTCTCGCTCCACGGCAAGTACGACCCCGGCTCCGCCAAGCAGGGCCTGGTCCTCGTCGACGGTGACGTGATCGACCCGCTCGTCGTGAAAGGCGGCGCGCTGGCGCAGGCTCCGCTGGTGTTCCTCAACGCATGTCAGGTCGGCACGGGGCAAGAGACGCTCGGTGACTACGCCGGCTTGGCGGAGTCGTTCCTGTTCGCTGGGGCGTCCGCGGTGGTGGCTCCGCTGTGGTCCATTGATGACGCCGTCGCCAGCGCGCTGGCCGAACGCTTCTACTCGAAGGCGTTTGCGGGCGATCCCCTTGCCGAGATCGTTCGCGCCGAGCGGGCCGCCTTCGGTACGGGCGACGACTCGAACTCGTCGACCCTCGTGGCCTTTCAGTTCTTCGGGCACCCGTCGATGCACCTGGAGCGGTAGCGATCGAGCAAGGCCCGGACGCGACACGGCCGGCACCAGGTTGCCCCGGTGCCGGCCAGTGGAGGAATCAGCGGGTGACAGCGTCACCCGTGAGGTTCAGCTCAGACGCCCCACAGCTTCTTGAAGGCGTCCTCGGCGCCCGGCGGCATCCAGTCGCCACCGACATCGCTGATCGCCTTGGCCGCGGCCCCGTCGCTGATGATGATCGTCGGCAGCGGCGCGGCGGCGCGCTCCTCGTCGAGCGTCATGCCCAGGCTCAAGCGAGCGGCGGCGTCGACCATCAGCCAACCGGCGTACCCCTTCGGGTCTGCTGACCATGCGCCCATCGTTCCGGCGGTGATCTCGTCGAGGTCGATCGTGCTGAAGTCCTGACCGTACTGCGTGACCTTCTTGTCGAGGCCGGCCGACTGCAGAGCAGCCGATACACCACCGGGCAGGTCACCGAACGAGTAGAACACGTAGTTCACGTCGGGGTTGGCCTGCAGCTTGGAGACGATCGAACCAGGCACGGTGCCGCCGATGAGATCCTGCAGCGTGGCGTCGAGCTCGGTGACCTTGCAGTCAGCGCAGTTCTTGGCGACCTGCGCCTTGAAGGCATCGGTCTCGGAAACCAGCACTGGGAAGTCGGGGATACTGACCACGAGGATATTGGCTTTGCCCTCCGAGTCCGCAATCGCCCAGTCGGCCATCAGGGGGCCGGTCTTCTCGACGAACGACTCGTCGCCGCACTGCATGTACAGACCCGTCGAAGGATCCGGGTCGTCGGTGCCGAAGCAGCTCAGCACCGGGATGCCGGCAGCCTTGGCGGCATCGAGCTGCGGCTGGTACTGGGCGATGGCCAGACCGGTGCTGGCGATGAAGTCGACCTTGGCGTCGATGGCTTGTTGGATCGCCGGGCCCGGGTCGGTGCTCTTCATCGGAATGATGCTGAGGTCCCAGCCGATAGCGGCCGCGGCGTTCTTGAAGCCGGGCGTCAAGTATGCCGAGCATGTCGGGACGTCGCATTCCATCCAGGCGATCGTCTTCTTCTCGGCCTTGCCGGTGAGCGGGATCGTCACACCGATCGCGCCGTCGGCCTTGCTGTACTTCGCAACGTTGGCCTTGGCGTCTGCCAACCCGGAGTCGCCACCCGCCGCCGCAGCGGTGGTCTCGGAAGCCGCGGGTGTGGTGTCGGTCGATCCTGCTGCCGAGGTCTCGGTAGCGGCCCCGGCTGCCGTCGTTTCCGTTGCGGCTCCGGCGGCTGTGGTGCTGCTGCTCTTGCTGTCGCTGCCGCAGGCAGTGGCAACGATGGTGCCACATGCCAACACGACAAGCAGCGATCTGAACTTGGTCATTTTCCCCCCAGGGATGATAGCGAGCCACCCGTATAACGCGTGGTCCTGGAAACTTTACTTGGACCTCAAATAAATTGCTAATCTGCCGGAGCGCTTGCTGGCGACAGTCGTCGCACGGTTGCTTTGGGGGAGAAATACGTGGCTGACACGTTGCGAATCGAACACCTGTCGAAGACATTTCCAGGCCAAGCTGCGCTGGTCGACGTCGGCCTCACGGTGAAACACGGCGAGGTCCATGCACTGGTCGGCCAGAACGGGTCTGGCAAGTCGACCCTCATCAAGGTGCTCGCCGGCTATCACCAGCCCGACCCTGGGGCCGAGGCATGGGCCAACGGCGAGCCGCTCACGCTCGGCGATGGCGCTTCGGCTGCCAACGCCGGCATCCGCTTCGTCCACCAGGACCTCGGACTCGTGGGCTCGCTCAGCACCGTCGAGAACCTGGCCCTCACCAACGGGTATCGCACCGGCCCGGCCCGACGCATCATGTGGAAGGCCGAGGTCCACCGGGCGCGCGAGGCCATGGCGTTCCTCGGCCTCGCCGACGTCGACGTCAAAGCACCGGTCTTTGCGCTGCCGCCGTCGCAGAAGACCGCGGTCGCCATCGCCCGGGCCCTGGTCGGGCTGAAAGACGGCGGCCTCCTCATCCTCGACGAGCCGACGGCGACGCTGCCGGGTGCGGATGTGCATCGTTTGTTCGAAGTGATCCACCGCTTGAAGGCCGCCGGCACCTCCATCTTGTACGTGTCGCACCACCTCGACGAGGTCTTCGAGTTGGCCGAGGAGGTGACGGTGCTGCGCGACGCCCATCACGTCGCCACGCTGCCAGTATCCGAACTCGATCACGACAAGCTCATCGAGCTCATCGTCGGCCACCGCATCGACGCCGCGGCCGCCTCGCTGCCCACGGTCAACGGCAGCCCGGTCCTGGTCGTGCGCGACCTGCGCGGCGGCAACGTGCACGGCATCGATCTCGATGTCTACGAAGGCGAGATCGTCGGCCTCGCCGGCATCACCGGGTCTGGCCGCGAACACGTGCTCGAGCTCATCGCCGGGCAGATGCCCCGCCTCGACGGCGACGTCCAGGTCTGCACCGTCGAGGTCGCCAACTACGAGCCGCGCTCTGCCCTCGGCGCCGGCGCGGCGTTCGTGCCCGCCGACCGAGGGGTCAAAGGGACGGTCTCCAACATGACGGTCCGCGAGAACCTCACGCTCTGCGACCTGTCCCCTCACTTCGTCGGTGGCCGTCTGCGCCACAAGCGCGAGATCACCGAGACGCGCAGTTGGATCGATCGGTTGTCGATCAAGACCAAATCGTCGGAGGCCCTCATCACGTCGCTCAGCGGTGGCAACCAGCAGAAGGTGATGTTCGGCAAGGCGTTGCGGCTCAGCCCGAAGCTGCTGCTGCTGAACGAGCCGACCCAGGGCATCGACGTCGGCGCCAAGGAACAGATCCACACCCTGGTCGATCACGCCACGGCGGAAGGGGTGGCGACGGTCGTTGCCTCGACCGACACCGAGGAACTGGTGCGCCTCTGCCACCGCGTCGTCGTGCTGATCGGCGGACGCATCGCGGCTACCCTCCGCGGCGACGAAATCACCGCAGAACGCATCGAACACACCCAACTGCAAACGACTCGGAGCGACTCATGATCCAGCGACTTGGCCTCCACAAGTACAGCGCTCTCTACCTGCTCGGGTTCTTCACGCTGGTGTTCGGCATCGCCCGTCCGGAGACGCTGTTCACCTGGACGTCGGTCAAGTCGGTGGTCATCGAGAACGTGATCTTCGGTGTGCTGGCGCTCGCCTTCCTCATTCCTCTGACCACCGGCACCTACGACCTGTCGATCGGCTCGATGATGTCGATGTCGCTGGTGATCAGCAACTACATGGCCAAGAACACCGCGACGCCGCAGGTGCTCGGCATGCTGCTCGGTCTGCTCGCCTGCGCGGTCGCCGGGTTCATCACGGGTTTCATCGTGGTGAAGCTGCGCGTCAACAGCTTCATCGCCACGCTCGGCATGAGCCAAGTGATCACTGCGTTCATCCTGCACACGTCGGAGCAGACGATCAGCGGCGCGTTCAAGAAGTCGTACCAGCGCATCGGCTCCAGGGAAGTCTTCGGCCTGCCGCTGTTCGTGTACTACCTGGTGATCCTGGCGTTGGTCTGCTGGTACGTGTTCGAACACACGCCGGTGGGTCGCTACATGTTCGCGACGGGCGGCAACCCCGACGCTGCCCGCCTCGCCGGCATCCGCACCGATCGCCTCGTCTGGGGGTCGCTCGTCGTCTCCGCCGTGATCGCCGGGTTCGCCGGCACCGTGTATTCCTGGAAGGTCGGCACCTACTCGCAATCGATCGGTCCCGGCCTGTTGATCCCGGCGATCGCCGCGGTGTTCTTCGGCGCCTCGCAGTTGAAGGGCCGCGCCAACGTCTGGGGAACGATGATCGCGCTCCTCGCCCTCGCCTGGGGCATCAAGGGGATCGAGCTCACGTTCTCGAGCAACACGAACTGGATCAAGCCGCTGTTCAGCGGGGCGTCGTTGCTCGCTGCGGTGTCGCTTGCCAGCCGCGAGGCCGTCATCAAGGTGCGCAAGCGGAAGTCGACAGCCGAACCGGCAGCGGCGCTCGCATCAACTGCGGGCTGAGTCGGCGCCAGGAGCCGCGCTCGCGCGGGCCGGCGCGTAGCATCAGGTCGGCGTGAACCACTACGACGTCGTGATCGTCGGCGCCGGCTCTGCCGGGTGTGCCCTGGCAGCGCGGCTCAGCGAACACGCCGATCGATCGGTGCTGCTGGTGGAAGCCGGCAGCGAACTGGCAACGACCGGAGCGCCGTCGGAGCTGCTCGATGCGTCGGCAATGGCCGGTGCGGTCGCCGGGCACGCGGCCAACTGGTCGTTCGATGCCAGGTTGACCGAGTCGAAGGTCGTGTCGGTGCCGCGCGGCAAGGTGATGGGCGGATCGAGCACCGTGAACGGTGGTGTGTTCGTGCGCGCCACCGTCGACGACTTCAACGCCTGGTCCGCCCTCGGCAACGACGAATGGGCCTTTGCCAACGTCGTGCCGTTCCTCCAGCGGCTCGAGCACGATCTCGATTTCCCCGATGGTCCGTATCACGGCAGCGCCGGACCGATGCCGGTCGCCCGGGTAGCGGCCGAGGCGCTGCATCCGCTGAGCCGCGCCTTCGCCGCGGCGTCTGCGGGTCTCGGGTACCCCGACGAGGCCGACAAGAACTCGCCGGGCCAGCCAGGGTGCGGCCGTCTGCCGCGCAACGTCGTCGGCGGCGAGCGCATCAATGCCGCGCTCGCCTACGTGACGCCACACCGTGACCGGGCCAACCTGACGATCGAGAGCGATGTCAGCGTGCGCCGCGTCGTGATCAACGGTGTGCGCGCCGTCGGGATCGAGGTCGAACGGTCGGGTCGCGTCGAGACGTTCCATGGTCGCGAGATCGTGCTGTGCGCCGGTGCGGTGATGTCGCCGCACCTGTTGATGCTGTCGGGCATCGGGCCGGCAGCGCAGTTGCGTCGCCACGGCATCGAAGTCGTCGTCGACCTCCCGGGTGTCGGGGCCCGGTGCCGTGATCACCCGCAACTCTTCCTTGGCTTCGAGGCCGCGGAGCCATTGCCGCGAAATGCAGCAGCGGGGGTTGTCGAGGTCGGGCTCGACACAGTGGTCGACGGTGCACCCGTCGGGTTGATGCCGTATCTGGCCCCGATGGCCGAACTGGTTCCCGGGTCGGGCGCGTCGGCGACCGAGCTGGTGCTCGGCATGCTGCTGTACCGAGCCGTCAGCGCCGTCGAGGTCACGCTGTCGTCGGCAGATCCCCGACAGCAGCCGTCGATCAACCACCACTCGCTCGAATCCGAGCTTGATCGCCAGCATCTCCGAGCCCTCGCCGAGATCGGCATCTCGATCATCGACTCGCCGGAGATGCGTGCCCTCGGCGTGCGCCGCACGTCGCCGACCCGGACCGCGGATCTCGACGCGTGGATCACGCATCACATCACGACAGCGGTACACCTCTGCTCGAGTGCGCCGATGGGTCCGGATGCGGATCCCATGGCGGTCGTCGATCAATACTGTCGCGTGCGCGGTGTCGAGGGTTTGCGGGTGGTCGACACCTCGGTGTTGCCCACAGCGCCGTCACGTGGACCGGCCGCCACCGCGGTGTTGATCGGCGAGCGTGCCGCGGCGTTCTTCGACGGCGCGTCGCTGTGACGGCGTTCTCTGTTGGCGATCACCTGATCGCCGCCGTTGCGGCAGCGGGCGCCGGCGGCGTCAACGCGATCGCCGGCGGTGGAACGCTGATCTCGTTCCCCACGCTGATCGCCCTCGGTGCGGGTCGGGTCAGCGCCAACGTGACCAACACGGTTGCGCTGTGCCCCGGGTACTTCGGTGGGGCGGTGGCCCAGCGGTCGCAGCTGCCGGGGCAGCGATCGCGACTCGTGCGATTGTCGATCGCCGCCGGCCTCGGCGGGCTCAGCGGATCGGTGTTGCTGCTGGCCACGGGCGAGGCCGCGTTCACCAAGCTGGTGCCATGGTTGATCCTCCTCGCGTGCGCCCTGCTCGGTGGCCAGAACTACATCCGCAAGTGGCTCGGCATCGGCACGCGGCCGCACGGCGCTCCGAGTGCGATCGCCGTCTCCTCGACGTTCGTCGTCTCGATCTACGGCGGCTACTTCGGTGCGGGTCTGGGCATCGCCCTGTTGGCCGTCCTCGGCCTGGTGATCGACGAGTCACTTCCCCGATTGAACGCCCTCAAACAGGTGTTGGCGCTGGTGATCAAC
>JANMNE010000075.1:0-7163 GCA_031373785.1 Ilumatobacteraceae bacterium | reverse complement strand
CTAGTAGTTCGGCTCGCAACCGACTGCTACGTCGTGTGGTCCCGAACAGTTGACGCTCCGACGACGACCGTTCTCGGGCGTCAGACGATGGCGCAGCATCTCCGGAAGCACCATCACTTGCCACCGGAGGAAGCTGAGTCGCTGCTGGCAGTCGCGGACACAAACGGCACGAGTGACGCGGCAACGTCCGTTGTCGATGTCGTTCGATCCAATCGGGCAGGTCCAGGCGAGGCCGCGCTGTCCTTGGAGGAGATCATCGAGCAGTACCGCTAGCGCATAGCTGCCGATCTGGGTGCTGGACAAAGCGTGCCGCATCGGGCAATATGCACCCCCATGGCAGCCCCGATGGTTCGTGCGCTGACGGAGTCCGGAGCAGCCTGGGACGACCCCTCCGGGGATCTGCTGTTCGAGCTTCTGAGCGACATAGAGCGTGGCGACGAGACGTGGTTCATCGTGGAGCGTGTCGCTGATGCGAGCGGGCAGACTTACATCCAAGTCATTCAGGATGGTCAAGGCGGCTGGACCGTGGAGCGTCGCGAGGGAGGACCGGACAGGCACTTCGGTGTGACACGCGCCGATCTTCGCCTAGCTCACGAGACGATGACCACCTGGGCCTTCGAGCTGCCATTGGCTCCGCCCCTCGGCGAGTGGACGACTGTCACGGTGTAGAGAAGCGAGCAGATCTGCCGTTCTGGCGCCCGGTACGGCCAGCCACTTGGGACGTTAGGTGCTATCGATTCCGCCGTGTCTCGCAGCCACCCTGTAGCCGACAGCGAGCGGCAAGAACACGAGGCCGAGCCCGTAGATCGGGAACAGCAGAACGGTGATCACAGACCACCCCCAACCCCATCGACGAAGGACGACTCGGCCGTTCTTCATCGCGTTGCACAGCACCGCGATGCTGCCGATCCCGACAGCAATGACGATCCATTCGCAGCGGTTGAAGGCACTGAATCCCGGCTGAGCGAACAGCACGCCGATCGCCACCGCGAGCGGGTAGAGCGCCACGAACAACACGTGCCGATGCCGCTCTACGAACTCATTTGGCAGTGGACGGCCGCGCCAGCCCATCCACCAGCCAGCACCGAAGCCGATGACCGCTACCAACGCCGTGGCAGGCCAAAAACGACCTCGCCCATTCAGCGACCAGATCGCCGCGAACGTGGGAATCACGAGCACCGTGACCGCGACTCCCCACGCAACGCCAGATCTCATAGCCGCAGGGAGCCGCCGAGTGTCAGGCCGCGAGCCGATGCCCGGTGACCCGATGATCACGGCCTCGTCAGACACGTGCCAAGTATGCACCCACCAGTGAAGCGCCCCGCACCGATCTGCCGACATACCCGGCCTTCTACAGGTCGATCTCGATGCCGGTTTGGATTGTTCTGTGCTTCGTGACGGGTGGCCGGGTGAGCTCGGCGCCGTGCTGTTCGGCCCACTGATGGATGACGTTGACGAGTTGTCGGGTGCCGTTGTCGGGTTCGTGTACGGCGATGCCTTGCAGCGTCGTGACTGCGTCGACGAGACGGGCTGGTGTGACTGGTTTGCCGGTGGCCCAGTCGTGCCAGGTGACCAGGGCGTCGACGTTGGCTTCGGCGGCTGAGAGGTGTTCGGGGAGGTAGTTCCAGTTGGTGAGGATGTCGTGGTTCCTCAGCATGTTGCGGGCGGTCTCGATTTGTTGACGGGCGACGTTTCGTCGGGCGTGAGGCTCGCGAGCCTGCTCACGTGCGTCGGCCAGCAGCTCGCGCGTTTCGGTGACGGTCTCGTTGGCGACGGCGAGTTCGCTGCGTGCTTGGCGTCGCTGGCGGAGCCCGGACTGGTCGAGTCGTTGTTGCGCCGCACGCTGTGTTGCCTCGGCTTGTTTGACGGCATCGCTGGCTGTGTTGAGATCATCATCGAAGGGTGCGCAGATCGTGTTGGCTTGGGTGATTCGTTGTGCGGTGGTGTCGACGATCTCGACGAGTCGCTCCCGCTTCGTGATCGAGTTGTCGAGCGCCTCTCGTGCCTGCCGGTAGTTGTCGCCGGCTTCGGCGCGTAGGTCGTGGAACCAGTCGGGGATCTGCCAGCGCGGTTGGAGACGTGGCGGCTGGCGGTCTTGTTGGGTGAGCTGGCGGCGTTGCACCACCGCCGGGATATCGGCACGATCGGAGGTGACGATCCCTTCGAGGACGTCGCGTGCGTCGCTGATGTCGTGGGTGTCGGTGACGACGTAGACCCGGTTGTCGTCGCGCCCGCGGGTCATCGCCACATACAAGCCGCGACCAGTCGTTGCAGTGCTGGCGAGGGTGATCGACGCGGTCTCGGTGGCGGACTGTGTCCCGTACTCGGTGGCCGCATACCCGAGCCGCACATGCTCCATCGCATACTCGGCCGGCAGTGTCACCGTGCTGGTCCCGGTGACGTCGGTGACCGTCAGGTCACCGTCGTCGTTGACGGCAGTGACGGTCCACAGTTCGCGGTTGCGGACGATGTCACCGCTCGTGGTGTGCAGGTGGCGCTGGTTGCGGCGGGTGGCGACGATGTCCCCCACCGCTACCGGACCATCTGCGACCGACGCGAACCTGGTGGTGTCGGTGTCCCCAGACCGGGCACGGAGTTGGCGGATGGTGCGATTGATCTCATCGACGTGCTCGTTCGTCGCTGCCGTGATGGCCACTGTTTCCCCGGCGGCGTGGCGTTGCATCCATTCCTGCGCGATCGCGTCGAGGTGCTCGTCGAACGTGCCGGGGATGATCCGCCCATGGGACTCGTAGGTGCTGAGCGCGCGGAGGTCGCCGTGGCGCAGACGCAGCGACGCGGCAGCTTCCCAGTCGTGGGTGAACCGGTGGACTCGCTCCAACTCGACAACGCGACTGGTGGCGCAGATCTCGCCGAACAGGCCACCACGGCCGACCGCTTGGAGTTGGCGGTGATCACCAACCAACACCAGCCGCCACTGCTCATTCGTCGCCAACCGAGTGAGCTCGTGCAGGTTCGGTGTCGAGAGCATGCCGGCCTCATCCACTATCACTGTCGTGCCCGACGGCAGTCGCCACTGCTGGCCCGGCCCGTCGGGACGGGCCCACTCGTGGAGCAGCTTGGCAACCGTGTCCGTATGCATGCCGGTCTCACGGCCCAACACCTTGGCCGCCTTAGCGGTCGGCGCGACGCCGAACACCGGTCGGCTGTGACGGTGCAGGTCGTTGACCGCGGTTGCCAGTGTGGTGGTCTTTCCGGTGCCAGCCGGTCCGACGATCACCACCACCCGATCCTCACCCGCGACCGCCGCTGCCGCGTCTGCCTGGAGCACGTCGAGCCCTCCGCCGGTGACCGTCGTCGACAGCTGAGGGTCGTCGAGCTGCGCGTCGAACACCCACGTCAGGATCGCTTCCTCTTGAGCTAGAACCTGGCGGCTGGTCACGTGCGCGGCCACGGGTTCGATCCACACCGACCTGCCATCCGAGCCACGCCTCGTGCCGTCGCCGTCAGGGTCGAGAACCACACACTCGCCCAACACCCGGTCCACCGCACGGTCGAGCAGCTGCGCCCACCGCTCACCCGACATCCCCGCCTGTGGACGAAGCCGGTCGGTGACCGCGCGGAGGATGTCCATGCGATGCCACGCCGACCGATCCGCTGACAGGTCCTCAATCACCTTGGCGACACTGACCTTCCCTGGTGGCACCACCGCCCGTGCGGCCTGCGCAATCGACTGGCCGAGCGACTCGGCAGTGACACCGATGCTCACCGCCTCGCGACGCCACCGTGTCGGCAGATCCGGGACACCGTTGGCGGCCTTGTGGAGCCGGGTATCGGCTGCGGCCTCACGCTCCAGTGCGGCGTGCTCGAACTTCGTCGGGTGCCGGCCCTCACGGTGGCGGAACTCGGCCACCTTCGTCTGCAACTCGCCCCGCACCTGCGCAGCGCGCTTGGAGAACTGCCCGATCAGCTCCGTCGGGACGCCGCCGATCTCCGCCTGACCCTTGACGATCTCGGCGAACGCGACCCCGTAGCGGTGAGAGAGCTCGGCACGCAACACCGACTGATACAGACCGCCAAACGCCCGCTGATGCTGCTTCAACACTCGTGCGTCGACGGCGAGCCAGCGGCCGTTGTCGGTCTGCACCTTCGACGAGATCACCAGATGGGTGTGCAACTGCGGATCATCCAACCTCGATGTCGTCTGCCGGAACGCGGCCACGATCAACCCTTGGCTGTCCGGATGCAATCGCCCGCCATTCGAGCGGATACGGGTCGTGGAGCCGAAACGCTCCAGGTAGTCGACCACCGCGTTGACGGCGACGTCGTGGCACTCGGCCAGACCGTTGTCGCCGGTGAGCGCCCACCACACCGACAACGACTTCGGCGCAGACACCGTCGCATCGAACCCCGCCACCGCCCGGATCACCGTGCCGTTCGCCGTGGTCCGATCCACCATCGGACGCCCGAGCGTCAGACCAGTAAGTGGATCGCAACCAGTGAGTAGCTGCTCGAGCGCGTCGGTCGACACCTCACCCGACAACCCGAGACCGTAAGCCTGCGCGCCAGACCACACACCCGGCTGCTCGCCCGGCGCCTGCGTCAGATACTTCGTGTAGTACTTCGCCGTGGCAGAAGCCGACCCGGCGTACAGGGTCGTCACCCGCAACACGACAACACCCCGCAGCCCGCGGGCACCTGTCTGTCAATCATCAGTCGCGTCGTTCGAGGAGTCGTCATCGCGTTCGCCTCAGGACTCGATCGCCAACGACAACTGGGCGGTCGAACGCGACGCAACGGTGCGCTTCACGTGCTTGGTCGTGCGTGACGATCGCGTTGTGGGTTGCTTCGCGACCCTGGGCTCCACCGCGATGGGTGCCGGCAGTGGCCACGTCAGCGGACCGCCGAGCTGCTCCTCGAGCCGGCAGCGCGGCACACGGAACAGCTTCCCGTAGCGAACCACCGGAATCCCCGTGCGACCCCCAGACCGTTCAAAGGCATTCGCCTCCCGGTACGCGGTGCTTCGCCCCACACGCAACACCGCCGCCGCCTCATCCAACGTGAGGAAGTCCGGTGGGGTCGATGACACGACCGCGGTGGGCTCAACCATCGCGGTCACACTTCACCAACACTGCACGCGTCACACATCACTGCACAAGAACGGGACGCTGACAACCGAAAACGGGGAAAGGCGAGGAACCTCACACCCCTTACAGAGGGGCAAACACGCCAACCGCAGCACAATCCGTCAGCGTCTCCTGTCCCGAAGCGACCCGATGTCACCTCACCACATGCCCGCCTCGACGCCGTCTCGCTGTGCACACCCACCAACGGACATCAACAGGTCGCTTTGGATGAACTACTCGGGGGCAGTTTGCGAGCAGGAACAGATCGCGCCGTTGAGCGGTCGAGGGGGGCGTTAGCCCGTGCTGCCGGCGGCGAGCGTCTGCCACGCTTCGAGTGCGTCGGCGCGCATCGCTGTATCGATGCGAAGCCATGGGTCCTGCGTGACGGTGAGTGGCATCCCGACCCGGCGCAGCGCTCGCAGTTCCTTGCTGTCGAGCGCAGCAGCGAGCGTCATCGGGTCGTCGACCGCCGTGCAGAGTTGGGCCAGGTCGAACTGGTGTCGACCACGGTCGCGGCTGTCAGCGACGTAGGCGCGAGCCTTGAGGACGAGTGCCCCTTGCAGATCGGGCACCGGCACGATCGCCTCACCGGCCTCCGTACTGATCGCGCACTCCGCGGCCCGCTGCAACGCCCGGTAGCCACCCTCGATCGGCACCGGGTCACGTCCTGCCAGGCGCAGCAGCAGGTGCTTGGGCATGTGGTCGGGAACCATTACGTCGAGCACCAGGCTGTCGTTGCGGAAGCGATGCTGGCGGCGGTTGTTCACTGACGGTTGCGCCGTGAGGTCGAGGGCGGCCGCTGCGTCGCGGCAGGCGAAGAGGGCGTTCGGGTTGACCAGCACATTGGCGACGATGTCGATGTCGGTGGTCGCGCGCCCCGGCGTGATGCCTGCGACGTGGCAGTGCAGAGCGACCATCTGGCCGCCGACCAGCACCCAGTCGGTCGGCCGAAGATGGCGGGCGAATTGCGCCAGTTGCGCCCACAGCTGCCATGCGGGCGTGTTGCCGGTCTTCAGGGGCACCGGAGTCCGGGTGAGTCGTTCGGTCATCGCCGGCCCCGGCTCGCCTTCCGGAACAGCGCACGTCCGGCCGCGCTCGTGCGCTCCTCGCGGTCCTCGATCAGATCGACCGCGATCGCCAGATCGGGCAGCGGCGAGCCGAGCACCACAGCGAGCTGGGCACCCTCGAGTGCGACAGCGCGCAGGGTCACGTTGCCGTCCTCGGCGGGACGCAACCTGAACTCATCGACCAGACGCTCGATGGTCGACCCTGCCGCGTACGCGTCGAACCTGGCGGAAGTCTCGGTGAGTCCCGCGGCCGCCGCAGTGGTGGCCGACAGCCCGGCGCGGACCAGCCCCGGCCTCGCCATGAGACGCTCCAGATACGCAGGGCGTGTGTCGTAACGATGGACGTCGGCACGGCGGCGCGCCAGCCACCGCCAGTCGTCGAGATCACGGCCGGCCAGCGCCAGCAGCCGCCGGCGACGTTCGTCCTTCACATCGAACGTCTCGCGTACTTCCGGACTGACGTCGGCAGCGAACCGCGACAACAGCGCCGCCCATGCGGTGATCGGGGCGAGTGCCCGCCCACCATGGGGTTGGCGCACATGGCGATATGCGGCGAGCGAGACCGGATCGACCAGCCACACAGAGCCGACCTTCGTACCGGACAGCTCGCCAGCAGCGAGCAGTGCGCGGACGCGCTGAACGTTTACCCCGAGCAGCGATGCTGCGTCAGCCACGACCATCTGGTTGTCGATCATGCTCATCACCTCACACTACTATAGCGATTCCGCTTTAATAGTGTGATTTCTCCGTGCCATATCCGTGCCACAACGGAGCAGAAATGGGCATCACAGGGCAACACTGGTGGAACTGGATAACACCGCTGAGCTGGTCTTTTCCGAATCAGTGCAGGTCACAAAACTGCCCGAATCGATTTCCCAAGCTGAGAACGCGGGTTCGATTCCCGTCACCCGCTCTTGAGAAGTACCAGCTAGATCATCATTTTTGGAGCTGACGTTCGTGGGGTTGCATCCGTGCCGTGCCTACAACAAGCCAGCGATGACCCGATTCGGGC
>JANMNE010000415.1:0-41251 GCA_031373785.1 Ilumatobacteraceae bacterium | reverse complement strand
TCCGCGCCCGTCGCTGGAGATGGAGGGTGGTACGACGTTCCACTTCCTCGACGCCGCGCCAGCGGATGCACTCGAGGTGGCGCGGGACGCAGCCGCCGGTCAGGACGTCCGCATCGGCGGGGGCCCGACCATGATGCGCGCGTTCCTCGCCGCCGGTCTCGTCGACCACCTGCACGTCGTGCAGGTGCCGATCCTGCTCGGCCGCGGCGTTCGGCTGTGGGACGGCCTGGAGGCGTTGGAGCAGCAGTACGACGTGGAAGCAGTCACGACGCCCAGCGGTGTCACCCACCTCACATTCACCCGCTGACGAGTTCGTCCGCAACGGAATACCCGACTCACACCGCACCCAACGACGCGCCTGCTCCAACGATCGCGCTGGTACGGCATTAGTCACTCGCGGAGATGCACCGCTCGACCAGCACGGCGAGATCGAGCAGCGCCGCGTCCTCGCCACGCTTGCCGGTCAGCATCAACCCGACCGGTGCCCGATCATCGTGTTTTCCGGGCCCAACGGCACCGGGCATGGTGATGCTGGGCAGGTCGAGGCGGTTGGCGATCTCGGTCAATCGCAGCACCTCGGTGTTCATCGTCAGGTAGTCCTCGATGCGCTGCACGTCGGCGACCCGTGGTGGCAGGATCGGAACCGCCGGCGTCACGATCGCGTCGGCGCGGTCGAGCGCCTCGTCGTAGCGCTTCTTGCAGTCAGCGATCGTGCGCAGGGCGGCCACGTAGTCGGCGGCGAGGACCGTTGCCCCGTGTTGGATGCGTGGCGCGATGCGGTGGTCGTACCCCTCGGGCTTCTCGGCGATCAGATCGCGATGCCAGTCGTACGCCTCGACCGCGATCACCGAGCCGGCGCGGGCGGCGAGGCTGGCTTCGGTCAACATCGGTAGGTCGGTCTCGATGATCCGAACACCCGCGTCGGCCAGCATCGCGAGCCAGCGCTCGAAGCGGTCGAGCACTTCGTGGTCGGTCTGCCCGGCGCCGATCGCGTCACGTGGCACCAGCAGATGGGCTTCACCGACCTGCGACACCGAACTGCGCCGGGGATCCCGGTCGATGAGTGCAAGGTCGACCCGGCGCAGATGGGCCACGGTCGAAGCGATCAGCCCGGGCGCGTCGAAGCTCCATGCCAGGGGGATCAGGCCCTCGGACGAGTACCTACCCTGCGACGGCTTGAAGCCGGCCACGCCGCAGAACGCCGCGGGAATGCGAATCGACCCGCTGGTGTCGGAGCCCAGTGAGAGGTCTGCAATTCCCAGCGCGACCGCGACCGCACCACCGGATGTCGAGCCGCCGGCGACGCGCCGCTCGGTCGGCCGCAATGGCGATGTCGGCGTTCCGTACGTGCTGTTGAGGCCCAACGCGCCGTAGGCGAACTCGGTCATGTTGGTCTGCGCCAGGAGGATTGCGCCGGCCGCCCGCAACGCGGCAACCATCGGCGCATCGGCGCGTGCAGGTGGCGCGTCGGCGAGCACCGCCGAGCCTGCGTTCGTCGTCCATCCGGCGACGTCGAAGCATGCCTTCACCGTCAGCACATCGCCGGCGAGCGGCAGCGACTCGTCGACCACTGCCGCCTCGGCCAGCGCCTCGTCGTCGCGCCGCACGAGCAGGGCGACGGTCGATGCCTCGGCGTGGGCCTCGGCTTGCTCGATGCAGTGGCGAAGATGTTCCTGCGGCGACATCGCCTCAGAAGCGACGGTCGTTGGTCTTCTTCTTCGGCGGAGCCTTGAACGGCGCCTCGATCAACACCTCGAACTGGGCATCGTCGGGCTGCTTGTGCTCGTTGAGCCGCTGCAGGTAGACCTTCAGCGCGGCGCGTGCCGGCGCAACCTGCTCGCCCTTGGCGCCGACCGACCGGGCCAGGGCGTCTTTGGCCTTGGCCACCCGATCCTTGCGAGTTGCCTTCTCCTCTTCGGAGATGACCCGCTTCGGCCCGGGGGGCGCATTGCGACGTGCTTCGAGTTCCTGCAGCGGTGTGAGCTTGGCGACGGCCATGGGCTGAGCCTACAACGTGCCGTTCCGGAACCGACACGGCCCGTGCGACTCCCACGCGCGGACCGAGGGGAGGAGGGCTCGCCCCTCCTCTCCTCGGTCTGTCCCCGTGGAGATCTACCGGATTCGTTGGTTGCGGTTCGCTCTGGTGCTGGCGTTGAAACCGCCATCACCGTCGTAGGTGGCCGACACGGTGTGCAGCCCGACCGACAACGTGTTGGTCGAGTAGACCGCTCGCCCGGCCGCGGTCGTCCCGCGGTTCGCCGGCGTTCCGCTCGTCGTGACCACGCTGTTGCTTGCCGACTTGTTCACCGTCTCGGTGAAGTTCGCGGATCCACTGGCGAGGTAGTTGGGGCTCCGCGGTAGGCGGCCGCAACCGTGTGCGTGGCAACCGACAGGCTGCTCACGGTCAACCGGGCTCGACCCGTTGCGTCGAGTGTCGCCGACCCACCGAAGGCGACGCCGTCGACGGCGGTGAGACGGTCGCTACTTGGCGAATCGCCGCACGAAGGCCAGTGCCGTGTCCGCGACGTCGCGCCACCCGTGGTCGATCACCAACGAGTGTCCACGACCGGGGATCTCGACGATCTCGGTGACGCCCTCATTGCGCTTCTGCTTCTTGTAGCTGGCGTTGGCGATCGCCCACGGAACCGTGTGGTCCTTCTCGCCGGAGATGATCAGCAACGGGCCGCGCTCGGGGTTCTTCGAATCGACCCGTGCATCGGTCCACGGGTTGAAGTTGGCCGTCGCCGCCTGGAAGAGCGGGCGACCGGACCCCGGTACGGCGAACGTCTCGTGTAACTCCCTGGCTTCATCCGCGCCAACCGCGTTGGCGAATGCATAGCGGAACTGGTCGTATGTCAGGGCCACCGCCTTGTTGCGGTTCGCGGGGTTCTTGAGCACGGGCGACGCCGACTTCAACGCCGAGATCGGCAGCGGCAGCACGCCGCGGAACGGTGCGGGATCGATGGCGACCGTGACCTTGGCAAGACCGCGACCGGCAAGGATCTGAGCCAGCAACCCTCCGAACGAGTGGCCGATCACCACGGGAGGTGTCGACAGCCTGGCGACGACGGCCTGCAGATGATCGGCAATCTGGCCGACCGTCTTGTGGGCGAAGACATCGGGGTGAGCGTGTGCTTCGTGCACAGTCTCGGGGTCGTCGGGCCAGCCGGGTGCCAGGGTCGCGAAACCTTCCGATGCGAACGCGGCACGCCATTGGTCCCAGCTGTTCGCCGCAGGAACGATCCAACTGTTCCACCTACCGATCGAGCAGACACTGGCGCTCGGTGTCGGTGTCGAACTGTGACCGCTCGCTCTGTCGCGCCGTCGTGGTGACCGACTAGACACGCGGCATGCCGCATCCACGCCGCTTCCGGTTCGGCGCCGAGATGATGGAACCGTTCGCCTCGATGTCGTGGGCAGACAGCGCCCGGCGGCTGGAGTCGCTCGGGTACTCGACGCTGGTCGTGCCCGACCACTTCCACGAAGGCCTCGGCCCCATCACGGCGATGGCGACTGCTGCGATGGCGACGTCGACGTTGAAGGTGGCACCGATGGTGTTCAACACCGACTTGCGTCACCCTGCCGTGTTGGCGCGCGAGCTTGCCTCGATCGACGTCCTCTCCGAAGGACGACTCGAGGTCGGCCTCGGCGCCGGCTACAACCCGCTCGACTATCAACGCTCGGGCATCGTCAACGACCCGCCGCGTGTTCGCGTCGACCGCCTGATCGAGCACGCGACCGTGCTGCGCTCGCTGTGGGGCGCTTCGCCGACCAACTTCGCCGGCGAGCACTACCGGATCGACGATCTCGACGGCACCCCCAAGCCATTCACCACCGGCGGCCCTCCGCTGTTGATCGCCGGCGGCGGGAAACGGATGTTGCGGTTCGCCGCGCAGCACGCCGACATCATCGGTGTCAACGTCGCCCTTCCGGCCGCTCCCGACCAGGCGTCCGCGCGGGACGCGCTGCCGGCGAGCATCGACGCCAAGTTCGAGCAGATTCGCGTCGACGCCGGCGCGCGATTCGACGATCTCGAGTTCAATGCATGGCTGTCGGTGTGCCAGGTCACCGACGATGTGGGTGCCGTCGGTCAGCGGTTGAGCGGACGGTTCGGCGCGTCTCCGGAGGACGTACTTGCCTCCCCGTTGATCCTGGTCGGCAGGATCGAGGAGATGATCGATCGTCTCGAACAGCGTCGATCGCGGTGGGGCTACTCGTACTTCGTCGTGCAGCAACAGAGCATCGACGACTTCGCCCCGGTAGTAGCGAGATTGACCGGTCGGTGAAGCCGTAACATCGGCGTGATGGCCAACACCGTCTCCGCGTCGGAATTTCATGCGCACACCGATCTCCCCGACTGGCGATTCCTGTTGGGTCGCATCGAGGCCGGGTTCCGGGCGCCAACGTTCGAGGCCGGGTCCGCGTTCATCGGTCGCGTCGCCGAGGCAGCCGCGCAGCAGGACCACCATCCCGACGTCGATCTTCGCTATCCCGGGTACGTGCACGTGGCCGTGCGCACGCACGCGACGAACAGCCTCACCGACGCCGACGTGGCGTTGGCCACCACGATCTCGGCCTTGGCTGCCGACGCCGGGTTGATCAGCGAGCCCGGTGTCGCGGTCGGTCTCGAAGTGGCGATCGACGCCCTCGACATCGACGCCGTGCGGCCGTTCTGGAAGGCGCTGCTCGGCTACGTCGACGAGCCGCCGAGGAAGGCCGGCGGTCAGGTCACCGCCCTCATCGACCCGCTTCGGCTCGGCCCCGCGTTCTGGTTCCAACAGATGGACGGTCCGCGGCCGCAACGCAACCGCATCCACCTCGATGTCACCGTGCCGCACGACGTTGCCGAGCAGCGCGTCGCCGCGGCGATCGCTGCCGGCGGGCACGTGGTCAGCGACGCCCGGGCGCGGGCATTCTGGATCCTCGCCGACCCCGAGGGCAACGAAGCCTGCGTCTGCACGTGGCAGGACCGTGGCTGAGCCGGCCCGGGGTCTGTCTGGCTCGCGCATCATCGGGCCGCGGTCTCGGTCCACATGACGCGTAGCTCGCCACCTCCGGTCAGGGTGCTGTTCATTGGCCCGACCTCCGCAGTGTGGGAAACCATCGCCAGCGAGGTGGAAGCGGATCTGGCGCGACTGACCAGGGACGGTGTCGAGATCGCCTATCGCTGTACGGGCGAGGGACCACTGGAGATTCGCAGCGAGGCCGATGCCCGCGCCGCCGCCCCATTCGTCGCCCGGATTGCCATCGACGCAGCGACCGACGGCTTCGATGCCGTGATCGTCGATTGCACGGCCGACCCCGGCGTCGCCGATGCCCGCGGCGCCGTGGACATCCCCGTGATCGGTGCATGCGAGGCTCTGCGATCTGCCATGGCCCGCGCCCCGCAACCCGTGTGCATGCTGACGGGAGACGAACTGCGCAACATCACGGCGTCGGCCTTGGTGGCCCGAGCGGGCGGCGTTGCCACCGTGGCGTTCGGTGGTACCGGCTTCTCCCATCTCGTTGATGTCCTGATCGACGCGTGTCCCGGCATCGTTGTGCTCGACCCCCTGGCCGTCGCCCTCGACGCCGCCATCGGCGCGTGCGGGGTCCGCCCCTGACATCACCAAAGTGGGCGCGACAACCGCCACCCGTGGCGTGAAATCGCGCCCGATCAACCCCATCGGGCGCGACAACTGCTAACTCTGGCGTGAAACCGCGCCCGACTCCGTCGGTTTGTCGGAAGCGGAAGCCTATGATTTCGACGGAGGTGGCTGTTGTGGCCCTCGTATGGATCGTGTTGTGTGTGTTGCTCGTTGGGGTGGAGTTACATCACATGGCGTTCTTCGCAATGTTCGGCGCTGCCGGCTCCGCTGCAGCAGCGGCTGTCGCCGTCGCCGCCCCGTCGCACGTCGTCATCCAAGCCGTCGTCGCAGTCGGGGTCGGTACGGCCGGCGTGGTGTTCGTGCGACCGCAGATGAGTGAGGCGTTCGCCCGCCGGGGCCCGGGGACGGCGATCCGCGGCGTGCACGGTGGCTTGATCGGCTCACGTGGCATGACTGTCGACGAGGTCCGGCTCGACGCCAGCGGCCATGTTCGACTGCTGGGCGAGACGTGGCTCGCGGTGACCGCTGATGGATCTTTGATACCGCCTTCGACAGCCGTGATCGTCACGAACGTCGTCGGCACAACCTTGACGGTGCGAGCCGTCGAAGAAAATTGGGAGTTGACATGATCGCACTAGGTAGCGGCGCAATCGGCGCGCTGGCTGTCGCCGGCCTCATCATCCTGGTACTGCTGTTCATGCTGCGTAAGATGGTCAACATCGTGCAGCAGGGCGAGGTCGGCGTCGTCAAGCGTCTCGGCGAGTACCGCAAGACCCACGAGCCGGGCCTGGTGATCATCGGGCCTTTCATCGACTCCCTGCAACGCGTCGACATGCGCGAGATTCCTGTGCCAGGCGATCGGCAAGAAGTGATCACCAAGGACAACGTGGTCGTGACGGTCAACGCGACGATCTTCACGCAGATCGTCGACGCCAAGCAGGCACTGTTCAGTGTCGCCAACTTCGGCATCGCCATCGACGCATTGGCCCGCACGGCGTTACGTTCAGTGATCGGAACACTGTCGCTCGACGAGGCGTTGTCGGAGCGCGAGAGGATCAACACCGACGTGCAGTCGCAGATGGAAGTCGTCACCGACAAGTGGGGCATCCGCATCGCCAGGATCGAGATCGTCGAGATCACGCCGCCACCGAAGATCCTCGAGGCGCTGGCGCTGCAAAAGCAGGCCGACCAGGAGAAGCGGGCCAAGATCCTGCAGTCCGAGGGCAATCAGCAGTCGGCGATCAACATCGCCGACGGCGCAGCGAAGGCCGCGATTCGTAGTGCCGAGGGCGAGCGGGCCTCGGCGATTCTGCGAGCCGAAGGCAACCGGCAGGCGTACATCCTCGAAGCGGAGGGTAAGGCACAAGCCATCGCCAGCGTGTACAACGCGATCCGTACGGCCAACCCGGATCCTTCACTGATCGCAATCCTGCAGCTCGAGACCCTGGCGAAGTTCGCCGAGAGCGACAACACCAAGATCGTCGTACCGTTCGAGAGCGCGGCGCTGCTCGGCGCGGCTCAGGCGCTGCGGTCCGTGCTCGACGCGGTGCCCGGCGGCTGACCCACTTCGGCGCAACGGTCGCCGCTCGACCTGACTCACCGGCTTTTGACTCACGTCGAGGCCGGGACCATCCGATGTTCATGCTGTGGACATCTCCCCGTCGCCGGGTATCAACGCTGCAGCAGTGCGCGTCCGCGAGACTTCGTCGCACATGTTGCAGAACCGGACACGCATGGATGCAGCAGTCGCTGCGACCGTGGCGTCCATGACCCGAGCGACCGGTTGGCGGCTGGTCAACGAGTTGCCACTGCGGTTCGACGCCCATCATCCGCAGGGCATGGCTCGCATCGGTTCGACGTGGTGGATCTCGACAGTCGATGTCGACGCCCGCCGTGGACTGGTGATGGCGGTCGACTGCAATGGACAACTGGTCGAGCAGGTCGCGGTCGGTGATGCCGAGCGTTACCACCCCGGCGGCATGGACTTCGACGGCACCGCGTTCTGGATCCCGTGTGCCGAATACCGTCCGGACTCGACGACGACGGTCTACCGGTTGGTGCCGGGCGAGGCGCCGCAGGTGGCGTTCGATGTCGACGACCACATCGGCGCGATGGCGCGATGCGGGGCGGATGGCGACCTCATCGGCTGGTCATGGGGCTCGCGGCACTTCTACCGCTGGACAGTGGACGGGCATCTTCGCGCGGCGCGCGTCAATCCGGCGTTCTTCGTCGACCACCAGGACTGCCAATTCCTCGACAGCGGCCATCTCCTGTGCTGCGGCGTGGCCGAGGTCGGACTGGCCTCCGGGCCCGGCTGGCTCGGAGGCCTCGGGCTGCTCGACGTCGATGAACTGGTGATGCAGCGTGAGGTGCCTTTTCCGGTCTACTCCCCAGCGGCCGGCCGAGTGGCCACACACAACCCGATCTGGGCCGAGGTGATCGGCGACGACCTGATCGTGCACCTGTTGCCCGATGACGGGACGGGCGCGATCCTGTCCTATGCCACGCCGATGGTCGGCCGCTCCGGTCGAGGCGACGACGGCACTGCAGGCTGGGACGGCATCGATCGTTTCGACTCGACGCTGACCTCGTCGTAGAGCGCAGCAAACGCCTCGGCGGTCGACGCCCACGAGTACTGCTCGCGAATGAACCGCGCAGCACGCGTCCCTCGCCGCGTGCGGGCATCCGCATCGGACACCGCTTCTGCAAGGGCACGACTGGTCGCGTCGACATCGTCGGGCTGTACGAGCCAACCCGTCGGGTTCTGGGGATCGACGTTGATGAACGACAGCGGCCCACCGGTGCTGGTCCCGATCGGCGGCACGCCACTCGCCATCGCCTCGAGGTAGACGAGACCGAACGGTTCGTCGACCGACGGCGCGGCGAACACGTCGCTGCAGTTGAGGATCTCGGCGAGATCGTGGTGATCCCGCCAGCCGACGAAGAAGACATCGGTCGCTCCGAGGCGGCAGACCGTGTCGTAGGGATGTTCGCCCTCCCACTCCCCCGGAAACCCGCCGGCGACGATCAGCACCGATCGGCACGTTGTCGTCGTACGCATCATGTGGTGCGCCTCGATGAGCAGTTGCACTCGTTTGAACTGCATGAACCGACCGGCGAACATCACCACGGGGACCGCCCGGCCATCGCAATCCGTGAAGGTCCGGAGATCGTCGGCGACATAGCCGATCGAGCCCTCGGGGCAGCCCGGTCTCCACCCTCGCGGCTCATCCACCAGGCAGCGCTGCCACAGCGCGAGACGCTCCTGATGCGAGCGTGCACGGGGGGCGAACACCTCGGTGTCGACGCCGCTCTTGATCGTCGCGACGCGGCACGGGTCGACCGGTAGCAACTGCTGCGCCAACGTCGCGTCGTGATCAGCGACGACCACGACGCGGCTGGAGTCGCCGGCCCATCGTTGCAGTCGCTCGACCCACTCGCCTGTCCACCGGTGTGCCCCGTCACCGGTCTCGCCCTCGTGCGCTGATGCCAACATCTTCAACTCGGTCCCGTGCAGATGAGTGATCACGGGTACGTCGGGCCACACCGCGTTGACCGCCTCGTGCATCGGCGTGAGGTGGTGGAGGTGCACCGCCGCCGGGGCATCGTCGGAATATGTCTCGAAGAACTTGGTCCAGCTGTCGACCTGCCGGTCGAATGCTGCGTCGTCGAGGTCGAAGAAGATCCGATCGGGGACACCGGGCTTGTCCTCGTACGACGCCGGCATCGGCACCGTCTCGGCCATCGGGTCACCACCCGCGCGCCACTGCGACTGGGCTGCGGAGAAGTCCAGTGAATGGCAGTCGATGTCGGCGAAGAATCGGTGTGCGTTCGAGTTCTCGGCCGGGCCACCCAGCGATCCCGCGAACAGCGTCGGCCGCCACCGTGTCGCGACGAGCGCCCGGCTCAGATAGCGCACGACTTGCGCGCTACCGCCCCGCGGAAAGTAGTAGAACCCCATCACGATCGTGGGGTTGACGTGCGGAAGCATCCGTCCACCGTAAGGGCGCGATGACGCGAGCGCAACAAGGTCTGTTTGCCCCATACGGTGGGTATAAGGTCCCCATGAAGCCCCCACCCACGTCAGTTGCGCTGCTCCGGCCCTTTGGTTGTGCCCTCGCCAAGAGGAGCCCATCGTGTCCAACCACGAACTATCAGCGAGTGCTCCTCCGATGCGTCGTTCCGGCACGCTGATGACCGCACTGCGCGAACGCAACGGGCTCGTGGCGCGCCTGCCAACCGCGGCCGATCATCACGATGAGACGGCCGCGACTCAACAGGCGTTGCGAAACGAAGCATGTGCGACGGCTGTTGCGTGCGATCGGGAGCGGATCGCCGATGGGCTGTACGACTCGGTGATCCATCGAATCTTTGCCGCGGGTCTGCAGCTCCAGTCGACGTGTCAAAGCGTCGATGCCCCGACGCAGGGTCGCATCCAGTCCACGATCGCACTGCTCGACGACACCATTGCCGAGCTGCGCAAGGCAATCTTCTCGCTGCACTGACGGCGCTACGCGTCGACCGTGAGATCGAGCGACGTCACGAAGAGCTCGTCGCCGCTGACCACCGTGGTCTCCGTCGATCCACACACCCCACAACGGAAGATGGGATCGTCGAGCTCGGTGTGCACACCGCATTGACGGCACTCGATCACCGCCGGAATGGCGCGCACCTCGAGCGGTACTCCTTCGAACGGGGTGCCGAACACGACCATGTCCCAGCTGTGACGCAGCGTGTCGGGCACCACCTGGCGAAGATGGCCGATGTCGACTCGCACGCGCTCGACGGGTCGACCGGCCGCAGCCTGGTGGGCGATCTTGGCGATCGCCGTGCAGATCGAGAGCTCGTGCACGACGCGAGCCTAGAGAACATTCCGACCACACAACGCCTTGACAACCGCGGGACCGGAATATAGGAAGAGCCGGGTTGGTGCATTCGTCGCCAACGGGGGCCCACCACTTCGTATCGGCCGCGCCGCCGAGGCCCTCGCCTCGCCCTTGCCGCTACGCGTCGAAGAGCGTACTGTCCGGGCGATGGCCGACTTCGGCGAACCTCTCGCTGTCGCGGCGTTGTCGCTTGCCCGCCGATTTGCGGACGGCGCAACCCTGTGGTGCGTCGCACCGGAATGGCCCGAGCACGCCCGGCACGTGGCGGTGGAGTTCGTGCATCCGGTGCTCGTCGGTAAGCGCGCGTTTCCCGCGGTCAGCCTCGACTCTGGCGATCCGGCCACCGCCCTCCGATCACTGGTCCGGGCCGGCGATGTCGTGCTGGCGATCAGCCCAGGCAACTCCCCGGCGACGACGGTGGCGATGCGTCGGGCCCAGGCATGGGGCGTGACGACCGTATGGATGGGTGCCGGATCGAGACCAGCGACGCGCGCCACCGACCACATCGTGTGGATCGACGACGACATGCACGAGGTTGCTGACGAGGTCGCCACACCCGCCGCGTACGACGGTCGGCTCGTGCTGCTCTACCACGTGTTGTGGGAACTGACGCACGTGTGCTTCGAACACCCGGGGCTGCTCGACGTACGCGCCGATACTCGCTCTGGTGACGACGTGTGCATCACGTGCTCCGACGAGGGGCGCATCGGCGAGGTGATCACCGCCGACGTGGGCGGTCGGGCACGCGTGCGTACCGCCGCCGGCATCGAGACGATCGACACGACGATCGTTCCGTCGGTCGCGCCCGGCGATCTCGTGCTCATCCACGCCGGCGCGGCGATCTCGGAGGTTCCGTGAGCGACGCCACCGACTTCCTGTATCCGTTCATCGAGGCCGTCGAGCGCGATGCCGGCTCGTTGTTGACCGACCTCGCACACTCAGCTCGCGCCAAGCAGCACGCCAGTGCCGAGCTCCGACGGGCGACGCTCGATCGGTCGGCCGGCGCAATCGAATCGGCCGCAGCGGCGATGGCGGATCGGTTGCAGCACGGCGGGCGGCTGTTCGTGTTCGGCAACGGCGGCAGCTCGACCGACGCAGCGTCACTGGCTGCGCTGTTCATCCAACCTCCGTGGGGCCAGCCGTTCCCAGCACGCAACCTGGTCGCGGACTCCGCCGTGCTGACCGCGCTCGGCAACGACGTCGGCTTCGATCTGGTCTTCTCCCGTCAGCTGATCGCCCACGCCGACCAGCGCGACATCGCGATCGGGCTGTCCACCAGCGGCAACTCGCGCAACCTGCTGCATGCGTTCAGCGACGCCGCGGCCCGAGGCCTGCTGACGATCGGCATCGCCGGCTACTCGGGTGGCGAGATGGTCGCGTCGCCGCATGTGCAGCACTGCCTGGTGGTCGACGCGGACAGTGTGCACCGCATCCAGGAGACACAGGCGGCCATCGGGTTCGCGCTGTGGAGCGCAGTGCAAGCTCGCCTGTCGCAGCCCAGACCGAGCCCGGAGGCCGACGATGACGAGCATTGACGATCGACATGCTGCCGTGCTGGACCGAATCGAAGCGTTCCGGCGCCGTCGTCCGCGACTGACCGACGATCTCGTCACCCTTGCCCATGGCGCCGGGGGGAAGGCCTCGGCAGCGTTGGTCGATGCCGTGTTCGTCGAGGCGTTCCATGGCGGTGATCACGGCCCGCTCGCTGATGCTGCGACCCTCACCTTGCCCACCGGCGAACGGCTGGCGTTCACCACCGACTCGTTCGTGGTGCAGCCACGTCGATTCCCCGGCGGCTCGATCGGCCACCTCGCGGTCCACGGCACGGTCAACGACCTCGCGGTCTCCGGTGCCACGTCGGCGTGGCTCTCGGCTGCGTTCGTGATCGAAGAGGGCTTCCCGGTCGCCGAACTACGCGAGATCGCCGCCGACATGGCCGAGGCCGCGGCTGCTGCGGGTGTGCGACTCGTCACCGGCGACACGAAGGTGGTCGGCAAGGGCGCGGCCGACGGTTTGTACATCACGACGGCAGGGGTCGGCGTGATCCCGAATGGGCGCCACCTCGGCCCCGAGCTGGTGCGCGCCGGCGATGTGGTGCTGCTCTCCGGCACCATGGCGGACCATGGCATGGCGGTGATGCTGGCACGTGGCGATCTCAAGCTCGACGCCGACATCCGCTCCGACACCGCCGCACTCGGTGAGCTGGTCGAAGCCTTGCTGACCGTCGCGCCATCGACACGTTGGATGCGCGATCCGACCCGTGGCGGGGTGGCGACGGTCTGCAACGAACTGGCTCGCGACACGAACCTCGGCGTTGTGCTCGACGAAACCCTGCTGCCGATCGCGCCCGCCGTGGTGGGGGCTTGCGATCTGCTGGGGATCGACCCCCTCTACGTCGCCAACGAGGGCAAGTTGGTCGCCGTGGTCGCGCCGCACGAGGCCGACGCCGCACTGGCCGCGATGCGCTCGATTCCGATCGGCGCACAGGCGGCGCGCATCGGCGAGATCGTGGCCGAGCCGGAGGCGATCGTCGTGCTGCTGACCAGCTTCGGTGGAACCAGGATCGTCGACATGCTCGTGGGCGACCCGCTCCCCCGCATCTGCTGATCGTGACAATCCGGTCGACCACCAGGGAGCGGCTGCGGGTCACCGGCACGGTGCAAGGCGTCGGCTTCCGCCCATTCGTGTACCGCCATGCCGTCGCTCTCGGCCTGACCGGCTTCGTGTTGAACGACAGCGCCGGGGTGCTGATCGAGGTCGAGGGCTCGGTCGAGGCGGTCGCCGAGCTGGCCCGCCTGCTCGTCGAGGACCCTCCGCCGCTCTCCCGGGTGACCGGCGTTGCTGCCGAGCGCCTGGCAACCTCGGGCACGACGGCCGACGGCTTCCACATCGTCGAAAGCTGCGCGGCCGGATCCGCCGACGTACCGATCAGCATCGATACCGCGACGTGCGCCGACTGCCTTGCCGAGATCGACGACCCGAACGACCGGCGCCACGACTACGCCTTCACGAACTGCACGAACTGCGGCCCGCGGTACACCATCGTGCTCGGCGTTCCCTACGACCGGCCGGCGACGACCATGGCCGGGTTCGCGATGTGCTCGCAGTGCCAGGGCGAATACGAGGATCCAGCCGATCGCCGCTTCCATGCCCAACCCAACGCCTGCCCGACGTGTGGTCCGCAGCTGATCTGGCGAACGGCCGTTGCCACCGACGCGGTGTTCGGCCCCGGCGCGCTCGACGCCGCGATCGCGGCGATCACCTCGGGACGCATCGTGGCGATGAAGGGCATCGGTGGCTACCACCTCGTCGCCGACGCAACCGACCAGCACGCGGTCGCCGAACTGCGCCGACGAAAGGCTCGTGACGACAAGCCGTTCGCCGTGATGGTGGCGTCGCTGGCTGCCGCCCGCCGGCTCTGCTGCATCGACGACATCGCGGCCGCCGCCCTCACGTCGATCCGCCGGCCCATCGTGCTCGCACCACGGCACGACGACGCCAACCTGGCCGCCGGCGTCGCGCCGGGCCTGCCCGAGATCGGGCTGATGCTGCCGTACAGCCCCTTGCACCACCTGCTGCTGGCCCGGGTCGCACGACCACTGATCATGACGAGCGGAAACCTCAGCGACGAGCCGATCGCCCATCACGACGACGACGCCGTGTCGCGCCTCTCCCCGCTGGTCGACGGGCTGCTGCTGCACGATCGGCCGATCCACATCCGCTGTGATGATTCCGTCGTGCGTGCGACGCCCGGCCGGGTGCAGGTGTTGCGACGTTCACGAGGCTTCTCTCCCGAACCCATACGACTGCCGTTCGATGCGAACGGATCGGTGTTGGCCGTCGGCGCGGAACTGAAGAGCACTGTCAGCGTCGCCAAACGCGATTGGGTGGTGCCCAGTCACCACATCGGCGACCTCGAGCATCTCGCCACCTACCGCTCATTCGTGCAGGCCGTCGAGCACCTGCCGCGTCTGTACGGCGTCGTACCCGACCGGATCGCCCACGACATGCACCCCGAGTACCTGTCGAGCAAGTGGGCAGCACAGGCCGGCCTGCCGACGATCGCCGTCCAGCACCACCACGCCCACGTTGCGGCGTGCATGGTCGAGCACGGGCGTACCGAGCCGGTGCTCGGCATCACCTACGACGGCCTCGGCTACGGCCCCGACGGCACGTTGTGGGGTGGCGAGATGCTGGTGGCCGACTTCGTCAGCGCTCGCCGGGTTGCGCACCTGCTGCCGGTGCGCATGCCGGGCGGTGTGGCCGCGATCCGCGAGCCCTGGCGGATGGGCGCGATGTGGGCAGACGCCGCGGTCGGACGCGACGCCGTGTACCGAAGGGTGGTCGAACGCGGCATCGACCCGGTGACGGCGGCTGCGGTGCTCGATCTCGGCGAACGATCGTCCTCGCCGGTCACGACCAGCGCCGGGCGGCTGTTCGACGCCGTCGCCATGCTGCTGGGCGGACGAATGCGGGTCAGTTACGAAGCCCAAGCGGCGATCGAACTGGAGGCCTTGGCGCGCAGCGTCGATCGCGCCGACGCGCCGACGTACGACGGGTGCGTCGCACTCGGATCAGGAGTGCTCGACCCGACCGACCTGATCGCGGCATTGCTCACCGACCTCGACTCGGGTGTCGCCCGGGCGCTGGTCGCCGCCGGGTTCCACGAGGCATTCGGGCGTGCGACGGTGGCCTTGGCGGCAACGACCGCTGCCGAGCACCATCTCGACACCGTCGTGCTCACCGGCGGCGTCTTCCAGAACGCGCGTCTCACCGAGATCGTCGAATCGGGCCTTCACGAGCACAGGCTCGATGTGCTCGTTCACGCCGCGATCCCCCCGAACGACGGTGGGATCAGTGTCGGTCAAGCGGCGATCGCTGCATTCAGCCCCAGCGAACTGTGAGTCCGATCACGCGCAGAGCGCAACACCCGACACACACCTGATCAGGCCCCAGCGAGGTGTGAGCCCGACCGCGCCCGCAGCGCGACACCCGACACACACCTGGCTGCTGGCCGGCATGGGTGGCCGTGTATCTCGAGTGGTGGTCGTAGGATGCCAACCACTGACCCTCGACGAGGGCATCGGCCTCTCCGAGCCCGTCGCAGCGGCGGTCGAACCGGCCGTCGAAGCCGTTCACCAGGTTCTCGCCGAGATCCATTCCGCTCCAGACAAGGAACTCCAACCATGATCCATCGACTTCTGTTCTCGCTGCTGTTCGCACTCGTCGCCACGATCGTGGTCAAGTCGCTGCCCGATGTCGCCCGGTATCTCAAGATGCGCGAGATGTAAGAGTCCGTGGCCCGTTACCGGATCCTCCCGACCCGGTCCCGAGTGTGGATCGATGCGCGCTCCAACGTGCACCCGATCCACACCGAGGCCGAGGGCCTCGAAGGCTGGCTCGACCTCGACATCACCGACGGCAAGGTCAACGTCGATCAGCCCGTGCTCGGTCACCTCGAGTTCCCCGTCGTCAACCTCAAGTCGGGCAACGCGTTCGAGGATCGCGAGCTACACCGGCGCATCGACGCACGCCGGTTTCCGACCATCTCCGGAGACCTGAAGTCGATGAAGCACACCAACGAGGGAGCCGAGTACACGGTCCGCGGCGACCTGACCTTCCGCGGCGTGACCAACACCTACGAGGACTCGATGACCGTTGCGGTCGGCGCCGACGGCAACCTCAGCCTTGGCGGCGCATCGATCTTCGATATCCGCGACTTCGGCATGGAACCACCCCGGATCCTGATGCTGAAGGTCCAACCAGACGTGACCGTGCGCGTCGAGATCGTCGCAGAGAAGGAGAACTGAGATGTGCCTCGGCATCCCCGGCCAAATCGTCGAGTTGCACCCGACCTACGAACACCTCGCCCGCGCTGAGGTCAGCGGCGTCGGTCGGATGATCAACATCGGGCTGCTCGAAGACGAGCAACTCGTGCCGGGAGATTGGGTGCTGATCCACGTCGGTTTCGCCATGTCGAAGATCGACCAGACCGAAGCCGATCTTGCGCTGGCGTCGCTGCAGATGATGGGCGAGATGTTCACCGACGAGGTCGAGGCCTTGATGGCTTCGCCGTCGTCGACAACCGACCGCCCTGCGTCCGACGGGATGACGCAACGGTGAAGTTCGTCGACGAGTATCGCGACCCGGTCATGGCGCGCCGATTGATCGCGCGCATCGGCGACCTCGCCGCCGACGACCACTTCAAGTTCATGGAGGTGTGTGGCGGCCACACGCACACCATCTACCGCCACGGTATCGAGCACGTGCTGCCCGAGCAGGTCGAGTTGGTCCACGGCCCCGGCTGCCCGGTGTGCGTGATCCCCATGGGACGTGTCGACGACGCAATCGCGATTGCGGAGACGCCGGGGGTGATCTTCACGTCGTTCGGCGACATGATGCGCGTGCCGGGCAGTCACGGCAACCTGCTGGCCGCCAAGGCCCGTGGAGCCGACGTGCGCTTCGTGTACTCGCCGCTCGACGCATTGCAGATCGCCGTCGAGAACCCGGACCGATCGGTCGTCTTCTTCGCCGTTGGCTTCGAGACCACGGCACCCTCGACCGCGGTCACCTTGTTGCACGCTCGGAGGGACCGCGTGATGAACTTCCACGTGTTCTCCAACCACGTCACCATCGTGCCGCCGATCAAGGCGATCCTCGAGTCGCCCGACCTGCGCCTCGACGGGTTCCTCGGGCCGGGGCACGTGTCGACCGTGGTCGGCAATCGACCGTACCGATTCGTACCCGAGAAGTACGGCAAACCACTGGTGACCGCCGGCTTCGAGCCCCTCGACATCCTGCAGGCGATCGTGATGTTGCTGATGCAGATCCGCGAAGATCGCTGCGAAGTCGAGAACCAGTACTCGCGAGTGGTCCGCGACGAGGGCAATCCGCGGGCGCTGCAGATCCTGGCCGAGGTGTTCGAGCTGCGACCGCACTTCGAGTGGCGCGGGCTCGGGTTCATCTCGCAGAGCGCATTGCGGCTGCGCCCCGAGTTCGCCGAGTGGGACGCCGAACTTCGTTATGCAGTCCCCGGTGTGCGCGTGGCCGACCCGAAGGCATGCCAGTGCGGCGAGGTGCTGAAGGGTGTGATCAAGCCCTGGGAGTGCAAGGTCTTCGGCACGGCATGCACGCCAGAGACCCCGATCGGTACCTGCATGGTCTCATCGGAGGGCGCCTGCGCGGCGTACTACAACTTCGGTCGCCTGCACCGCGAGGCTGCTGTCACCTTGGGACGCACTCGCACGGTTTGAACTCGCCCGGTTGCGGGAACATCACAGCCATGCCACTCTCATCCGTTCGCCATCATGTGGGTTCGATCCACAACCCGGTCGGGAACCTCGCCGCCGAGCATCCCGGGGCCGTCAAGATCGGGCGCGCCGGATGGTTCGCGAAGGGCGTCGTGTACGTGATCGCCGGTTACCTGGCCCTGTCGATCGCCGCAAAGGCGTCGGGGTGGGCAAGCAGTTCTTCGGCGACCGGCACGCAGGAGGCCAGCCCTGTTGGCGCGATCAAGACGGTCGCCGGATCCAGCGGCGGCACGCTACTGCTGTGGTTGCTGGCGATCGGGATGTTGCTGTACGCCGCGTGGCGAGTCGTCTCGGCCCTGCTGCCGGGCAGCAACGACGCGAAGGCCATGGCTCACCGGATTGGCTACATCGCCAGCGCCGTGATGTACATCACGTTCGCAATCAGCGCGATTGCGCTGGCCCGCGATGCGGCAGCGACGCCCGACGGCAACAAGAAGGTCACCGACATCTCCGCTTCGTTCATGACCCACAGCTTCGGTCGTGTGGTGATCGGTCTCGTCGGGGTCATCGTCATTGGTGTCGGCCTCTACCGCGTCTCGAAGGGCATCCACCTGGACGTCGAGGACGAGCTCGACATGTCAGGGATGTCGGCAGCCCGTGCAACGTGGTCCGAACGACTCGGTGCTGTCGGTGAGGTTGGTCGTGGCATCGGCTTCTCGTTGGTCGGCTTCTTCCTGTTGCGCTCGGCTATGACATACGACGCCAACGAAGCAACTGGCCTCGACGGAGCTCTCCGTCGTCTGGCTGCCCAGTCCTGGGGGGTCGTCGTGGTTGTGGTGGTCGGCATCGGCTTCGCCGCATACGGCATCTTCTGTCTCGCCACGTTCACCCATCGACGCCTGCAGGCTCCCTGAGTCCAGTCACTAGGACGACACCTGACGGGCAGAGCTCGCCCCGGTGACCAGATCGCAGTCGAGGACCTCGGTGATGTCGGGGCGATTGTCGTCAGCGCCGGGCCGAGTCTGCACGATGGCGAGCCGGGCTGATCGCGCATCGAACGTCAGGTGCCCGAGACTGTTGCCGAAGACCGGCCCGACATCGACCTTCCATGACGCCGGTGACGACGTACGACGCGCCGCCCATCGAAGGAAGCGACCGATGCGGTGGGCGAACTTCGATGTCCCGAGTCGCATCGCCGTGCTCTCCGGCCCGGTCAAGGCGTTGCGGATCGGCGAACTGACCAACTGGTGTATTCGACTCGTGACCTGCCGCTCGGCGGGAAAGCGGATCTCTGCCGCATAGGAGAAGTGGATGTCTCCGGACAACACCGAGATCGTGGCTGGGACCTCGGAGGGCGATGTCGCCCCGAGGTCGCCGAGCAGTTCGACGAGCGCGCGAAACGAACGATCGAAGGCCGGCCAGTCCTCCAAATCGGCTTTGACCCGCAGCCACTCGCCGAGCTTGCGGCCGGGCCAACCCCAGGCACCGTCGCAGATCGCCTCGCTCCACTCCTGCAGGTCGTGCAAACCACCCGGCACGAACGCCGGCAGCGACGTGCCGATCAGCAGATGATCGACATCGACATGGCAGGCCTCCACCGCCCACTCCCACTGACCGTCATCCACCATCTGCCGCTTGCCGGGTTCCAGCACACGTGCCTGACGGGAGTCGAGCATCACCAGTCGAACGCGGCCGATGTCCCGAAAGAAGTTGAACCGGTACGTGCTGTCACGCGGCGTGAACCCCTCCGACCGCATCGCCCAGTCGCGCAGCGTGTCCTCCCCGTCGTCGACTTCTTCAAGTGACGCCAGGACGCCTTCCGATCTGATGGCCTCCGGACTGAGGTTGCCGAGGTGTTGGTACAGCCAGTACGACATCAACCCGCCGATGGCGTGGTCCTGCCACCAGCGCGTCGCTCGAGTTTCGCGGACCCACGCCTGTGAGATGTTCCAGTCGTCGACCATCTCGTGGTCGTCGAAGATCATCACGCTCGGCACGTTGGAGAAGAACCACCGCTCGAACTCCGGCGCCCAGGACTCATGGTAGAGCCATGTGTACTCCTCGAACCCGCCGACGAGCTCCGCTGGCAACTCCGACTCCGGGTCCGGCGGGTGATCCTTGCGGGCCTCGGCGATGCGTTCGCGAGCCTTCGGCGACGAGTCGTCGGCATACACCTGATCGCCCAGGAACAGCGCGAGCTGCGGCCACTGGTCTGCTGGCTTGTCGAGCATCCACAGCGCGTAGGCGTACAACGCGTCGACGCCACGACCGCGTACATCCAGGTTCAGTTCCAGCGACCACGGCGGCTCGTGAGGGGCCGCTGTTCTGCACGAGCCGAACACCATGCGCACCGGCCCGTCACCGCCGTGCGTTTGGATCCGGCTCGGCGGCAGCGTGCTTGCGGCCGCTGGCCACCGCAACTCGCCGTCCAACTTCACGTCGTATTCGACCGACGACGCGGGCGAGAGGCCTTCGATGATCGCCAGCGCGTAGTGATGACCGACAACGCAGAACGTCGGGACCGATCGCCCGAGGATCTCCACCGCGCACCGCTGGTCGGTCTCGACCCAGATCGTCGCCGAAGTCTCCGAGACGTGACGCAACATCGGGCCGAGGATCAGTTCAGCCACGGATTACCTGGTTCGCCAGTTTGGAGCCGGTATGCAGCGGGTACACGCAAGATCATGTCTACTACCCGCCTGCGCGACACCTGGCTCGTTCGGCGCTCCGAGGCCCTCGCTCTCGGTGCCTTTTATGTGGCCTTCACGGCGATCTGGTTCGCCGTCGGATGGCTGCTGACTCATCCGCTGAAGAACTCGTGGATCGTGCACACCGATCAATCGGTCTCGGAGTGGTTCGTGAAGCAGCGCACGCCGGGCTTGAACTCGTTGAGCTTCGTCGGCTCGATGCTCTCCGACACGGTCGTGAAGATCGTCGTCACGGCGATCGTCGCCATCGTGATGTTGATCGTCTGGAAGCGCTGGCTGGAACCGCTGATGGTGACGGTGGCCCTGATCCTCGAGGCCCTGTGCTTCATCACGATCACCACACTCGTCAACAGACCGCGGCCCGACGTGCCACACCTCGACACGTCACCGGTCGGCTCCAGCTATCCATCCGGTCACACGGGCGCAGCGGTTGCGTACACGGCCATCGTGGTCGTGATCTTCTGGCACACCCGCCGGCGTTGGATACGAGCGCTGGCGGCGGCGTTCGCGGTGATCCTCCCCGTGTGTGTTGCCCTGTCCCGCCTCTACCGAGGGATGCACTTCCTCACCGACGTCATCTTCGGCGCATTGCTGGGTGCTGCGTCAGTGACGGCGACCGCGTTCGTGCTGCGTCGGGCTGCAGAGCGCCGCGACGAGGTCGTGGGTGTGGAGGATCCGGCTCACGGTCAGGCGCCTGCGATCGACCTGGTGCACACGTAAGGTGGAATGAGCATGAGTCCTGCTCTTGTCGTCTTCCTCTGCGGCATCGGCGCCGCACTGCTGGCGTTCGGCATCTCTGCGTCGCGCCACATCCAGGCGGACCCGGTCAACCCGGCCAAGGCCGAACAAGCCATTCGGCGGTCTCTCTGGCACCATCCGCGAGTTCAGCGGTTCCTGCACGAGCGGATGGACCGCAAGAGCGCGGGTGGGTTCCTGCTGACGGCCAGCATCGTCGTGCTCTTCGTCGTCTCGATCTTCGTCGGAGTCGTGCTCGACATGATCGACAACCACTCGGGTATCGCGGCTGCGGACAAGTCAGTCGCCGAGTGGGGCTCCCGGAACGGCAGCACCGCCACGGCCCACACGATGAAGTGGATCACGCAACTGGGCAGCACACCCGTGATCATCGCGGCCTTGTTGCTGGTCGCCTGTTTCGACTACTTCCGCCGCCACAGCCGAGAGGTGTTCGCCTTCGTCGCCGCGGTCGGTGCTGGGGAGCTTCTGCTGAACAACCTGCTGAAGGTCGTCGTGCATCGCGAGCGCCCAGCGGTCTTGCATCTCGTTGTCGCTCACGGCTACTCGTTCCCATCGGGCCACACCATGGCTGCGGCATCGGCATGGTTGGCGGTCGCGCTCGTGCTCGGCCGCGACCGATCGCGGCGAACCCGTGCGCTGCTGGCCGGCGGCGCCGCGCTGATCGCGGTGTCCGTCGCCGCCAGCCGGGCCTTGCTCGGCGTGCATTGGCTGACCGACGTCGTCGCCGGACTGGCGATCGGCTGGGGCTGGTTCATGATCGTCGCCATCATCTTCGGTGGTCGGGCTCAGCGCCTGGGCGACCCGGTCTCCGACCATCCGCAAGGTGTGACCGCGTCGGCCACCGCGCCGTAGCCCGCGCGTTGCGCCCAACCAGAGTTTGCACAGCGCATTGACGGGGTATCGCTGTTCGGAACCCGGAGGCGTACATGACGAACATTGCAGTGGTGGCCAACACCGAGAAGATCGCCAAGAAGGATGCGCGCCACTTGCGTAGCGCGCTGGCCTCAGCAGGCATCGGTGACGTGAATTGGGTCGACATCGACAAAGGTTCCGACGCCAAGGCTGCCGCCAAGAAAGCCCTGAAGCGCGGCGCAACCACGATCGTGGTGTGTGGCGGCGACGGCAGCGTCCGCGCTGCCGCGGAGGCGATCGTGGGCACACAAACGGCGTTGGCCGTGGTGCCGAGCGGGACTGCGAACCTGTTCGCATCGGGACTCGGCCTACCGAGCGACATCGACGAAATCGTCGACCTGGTCATTCGAGGCGACCGACGCAGTCTCGACACTGCGTTGTGCAATGGCCAGACGTTCAACGTGATGGCCGGGACCGGCTTCGACGTCGACATGCTCAACGACGCCGAGGACAACAAGGAGCGCATGGGAACGTTCGCATACGTCGGCGCCGCCGTGCGCGAGACGCGCCATCGGAAGATGTTCGACACCACGATCGAGATCGACGGGAAGCCATTCTTCAAAGGTCCGGCCAGCTGCGTGCTGGTCGGCAACAGCGGCTCGCTGAAAGGTGGCGTCAAGGCATTCCCCGATGCCACCGCGACCGATGGCCGGCTCCACGTGGCAGCCGTGACCGCCGTCGGCAAGCGCGAGTGGGCGAACCTGATGATCAGTGCCGTGTTCCGACGGCAGCAATGGTCGAGCCATTCAGAGATCGGCGAAGGCGCGTCAGTGACCGTGACGTTCGACAAGAAGCGCCGGTTCGAGCTCGACGGCGGCGTGAAGGGCAAGTCCAAGACATTGGAGTTCGAGATCCAGCCACACTCGCTGATGGTGTGCGCTCCGGTGGGGTGAACCCACATCGCTCATCGCGGTAGCGTTCGTGTAGCCCGAACGGAGGATCACCGATGGGACGCTTCCACTATCACGCCGACGGCACGGGACATTCGCACGACGACGGCGACCATGATCACGAGCACGACGACCACGATCGCGGGGTCGGTGACCACTCCGGCTACCAGACGGGTGGGCTGCGCGTCGAGGTGTTGGAGAAGATCCTCGGCGAGAACGATCGCACGGCCGAGGCCAATCGCAGCGACTTCCACGATGCCGGAGTCCAGGTGGTCAACCTCATGTCGTCGCCGGGGGCCGGCAAGACCATGCTGCTGCGCGAAGTACTGCTGCGGTTGGGCTCGTCACTGCGGGTCGGCATCGTCGAGGGCGACGTCGAGACCTCGATCGACGCCGACCGCCTTGCCGGTCTCGGCGCGCCCGTATCGCTGGTCAACACCTCCAATGGCTTCGGCGGCGAGTGCCACCTCGACGCCACGATGGTGCGTTCGGCGCTGCCCCGGCTGCCGCTGGCCGACCTCGACCTGGTCGTGATCGAGAACGTCGGCAATCTGGTGTGCCCCGCCGAGTTCGACGTGGGCGAGCACGCCCGTGCGATGGTGTTCTCTGTGACCGAGGGCGAGGAGAAGCCGCTGAAGTACCCGGTGATGTTCCGGTCTGCCGATGTGGTCATCGTCAACAAGATCGACCTCCTGCCCTATCTCGACTTCGACCTCGATCTCTTCCACTCGAACCTGCGCGACGTCAACCCTGACGTGCGCACGATCGAGACATCGGCCAAGACCGGCGCCGGCATCGACGAGGTCTGCGCCTGGATCTCGGCGCTGGCAAAGCACGAATGACGACCGTTCGGCGCAAGCACGCCGGCGACCTGGTCGACCCGGCAGCGATCGCGCTCCGGCTCCGCGAGGACGGTCACACCGTCGGCAAGACCCGCACCGCGATCCTCGACGCCGTACGCGCCAAGCAACGAGCCTTCACCGCAGAGGAGCTGGCCGAGTCGGTGGGCGAGACCCACGTCTCCACCGTCTACCGCACGCTGGCATTGCTGGAGGAGATCGGCGTCGTCAGGCACATCCACTTGTCGCATGGCCCGGCCATCTACGAACGAACCGCTGTCTCCACCGACATCCGCCACCTCGTCTGCGAGACGTGCGGCCGGCATGTCGCGGTTCCACGACGGGTGTTCGACACGGCGCGACGCACGCTCGAACGCGACTACGATTTCGTGCTCGACGGATCGCACTTCGCCATCGTCGGCCGGTGCAAGGCGTGCGCTGACGCCGAGTAGTGACCTCGCGGTCTGCGCGAGCTAACGCATCGCTGCGGCAACTGCCGCCATCGTCGGCATGCCGCCCCGGGCTCCGACCTCGCCTACCGACAGCGAGGCGGCGGCAACGGCGACCGGTACCGCTGCGGCGAGGTCGTCACCCGCCGCCAATCGAGCTGCAAGCACCCCGTTGAACGTGTCGCCAGCGCCGGTCGTGTCCTTCACTGCGACGGGCGTTGCCGGCACAGTCCGAGCAGACAGGTCGGTATCGACGACCAACACCCCCTCGCCGCCCTGGGTGACCACGACCGCGTGGCGGCTGCGTTCGACGATCCGCAATGCACTCTCGACTGCGGAATCGCCGGTGACACCGCCGAGCAACGAGTCCAGGTCGGCCAGCTCCGATTCGTTCGGGGTCAGGATCGGGCCGAGGGCCAGCAACTCCCCGACGACCGTGAGCACCGGCGCCGGGTTCACGACGCACACGACCCCGGCGGCTGTGGTCTCCTCGACGGCCGCGGCGACGGCCGCAGCGGGGATCTCAGTACTGACCAACACACAGCCGGCTGTTGGAAGTGCGACACGCAGGCACCCCCGCACGTACTCGGCGGTGACCGCCGCATTGGCACCCGCGCCCACGGCGATCTGGTTCTCGCCACGCTCGTCGACGACGATCAGCGCCACGCCCGTCGACTCCCCGGGCAGGACCGCCACGTCGGCGACATCGATCCCTTCTCCGGCCAGCTCGGCCACCGCCGCGGTACCCGTGTCGTCGTCGCCGACCGCACCGATCAAGCGCACCCTGGCGCCGACCCTCGCCGCGGCCACGGCAGCGTTCGCACCCTTTCCACCGCCGTACGTCTGCAACCCGCCGCCGACCACCGTCTCCCCCGGTCCCGGCAACCGGGGCGCCACCACGACCAGGTCCACGTTGATCGCCCCGACCACCACCACCCAAGCGTCGCCGTCGGCATCGGTCATGGTGGCGGAGAATACTCAGCCCGGTCCAGCAGCACGGCCACCGGCGTCCATCTGATCGGGGAAGTGTGCAGGTTCGGTGCGGGGTGTGTGCATCGAACCTGCACACTTCGCGGCGAGGCGCGGCTCGGCGGCTGACCGCTAACTCACGGCGGAGACCTCGACCCGGGCGTCGTTGAAGCTGGCGCCACCGGCCAGGTCGGCGAGGTGATCCGGCGCGAACACGTTGGCGGTGTAGCCGTCGTACCCGTCGCGGCACCACATCCCCTTCGGCATCGTCGCCAGGCCCGGTCGCAGCGTGGCATCGACCGCCACGACGGCCTCGATCGTGTGCCGGCCATCGGTGATCCGGGCCCGATCACCAGAGGCCAGGCCTCGGGCCGCAGCGTCGTCGGGATGGAGGTGCAGGTCGGCCGAGGCGGGCGCGATGTTGCCGAACATCGAGCTGGTCGTGCGACTGGTGGCGGGGGTGATCAGCGTCAGTGGCAGCTCCGGCTGTTCGATGGGCCGGTAGGCGGGCACCCGGTCGACGCCGTCGGCATCGACCACCAACTGCACCCTCCGGCCGGGGTCGACGTCTCGGAACTGCACCGTGCCACCGGTCGGCCGTGTCGCGAACGGCAGCACCCGGTCGCCCAGCGCCAGCCGGCGAACCCGCTCGGGGCTCGGGTCCCATTGATGTGGATCGAGACCCAAGCGCATCCCCACACCAACGCTGACCTCGTCGTTGGTGCGACTCTCGCCGACACGCGGGATCACTGCCGGCGCCTCCTGCATGACGAACGACCCGTAGCTCCCCACGACCTCTTGGACCTCGAACTGCGATGTCGCCGGGAGGACCAGGTCGGCATATCGCCCCGTATCGGTCATCGTCAGGTCGTGCACCACCGTGAACAGATCCTCGCGGGCCAAACCCTCGAGCACGATGGCCTGCTCTGGACACGTCGCCGCCGGGTTCGAGCCCTGCACGAACAACACGTCAACGCGACCACCTTCGTCGTCGACCAGGATTCGACCGAGACGGTTCATGTTGATCGGGCGGCGTTCGGGTACCGGCGCATCGCCGACGACACCGCGTCGTATGGCGTCTTCCTCGTAACCCGCCCCGCCACTGATCGAGTTGAACACGCCCGAACCCGGCACACCGAAGTGCCCAGCCAGCGCCGGCAGCGCGAACACGGCGCGACTGGCGGAGCCACCGTTGCGGTTGCGCTCCTGGCCCCAACCGACGCGCAGCATCGCCGGGCGGATCGTGCCGTACACCTCGGCGAACCGCTCGATGTCGGCCGCATCGATACCGCACACATCGGCCGCACGCGCCACCGTCCACTCCTCGCACGCGGCCAGGTACTCGTCGGCGCCATCGACCCACTGCTCGATGAACGCTCGATCGATGTGGTCGTCGCGCTGCAGCAACGCCGCCACCGCCATGGCCAACACGCCGTCGGTGCCGGGCCGCACTGCGAGGTGCAGGTCGGCGCGGGCCGCGATCGGTGTACGCCGCGGGTCGACCACCGCCACGGTCGCGCCGGCACGCCGGCGTTCCTCGATCACCGGCGACAGGTGCGGGTGCGACACGTTGGGGTTGGCGCCCCAGACCACGATCAACTGACTGTGTTGCAGGTCGGCCGGATCGGCCGATGCCATATCGCCGTAGGTGCGATCCCACGCCTCGCCGACTGTCGCTGCGCAGATCGTGATGTCGGTTCGGGCCGCACCCAGGTGCTCCCACACCAACGGCGACAACCCGTGGCGGCCGAGGTTGCCGGCCGACGAGCTGTAGAGGTACGGCACCACCGACTCCCAACCGTGGGCATCGACCGCGATCCGAATCCGCTCGGCGAACTCGTCGAGCGCTTCCTCCCAGGAGATCTCCACGAATTCGCCGGAGCCTTTGCGACCGGCTCGCCGCTTGGGTGTGGTGATGCGATCCTTGCCGTGGAGCAGCTGCGGCGTGTGCTTGACCTTGGCGCAGATCCAGCCGTTCGTCGCCGGGTTGGCTCCGTTCGGCGCGGCATCGAGGGCGATCAACCGGCCGTTCTCGACCGTTGCTTCGAGGCTGCAACTATCCGGGCAGTCGAGCGAGCAGGCGGTGATGGTCCCCATGGCGCGAGCGTAACGGCTGCCGGGATTCCGTCAGTTGTCGACCCTCGAGACCTCGACCGCGACCGATAGCTCCTGCGTCGCCGGTGAGCCGAACACCACACCGCGCACCGGCGCGACATCGGCGTAGTCGCGGCCCCAGCCGACCGTCACGTGCGTCATCGGTGGCGCTTTGTCGTTGGTGGGATCCACGTCGAGCCAACCCCACCCGGGGATGTACACCGAGCACCAGGCATGCGATGCATCGGCACCCACCAGCTTGGTCTCCCCCGGCGGCGGACGATTCTCGATGTAGCCACTGACGTATCGGGCCGGCAGGCCGAGCGACCGCATCGTGCCGATCGCCAGGTGGGCGAAGTCCTGGCACACGCCGCGGCGGTGCGTCAACACGTCGGCCAGCGGCGTGCTGACGTCACTGAAGCCGGGGTCGAAAACAAACTCGGTGAAGATGCGGTGCGACAGGTCGATCACCGCTTCGTGAAACGCCCGGCCCGGCAGGAACGACCACGAGGCAAACCTCGCCAGGTCCGCCGACGGTGTGACCAGGGTCGACTCGATCGAACACATGCGAGCCAACAGGCCATCGGGACTGCCATCGGCGGCCACGATGCCGCGCAGCTCCTCCCACGGCGGCGACCACACGAGCGGCTCCGGCGGAATGATGTCGACCTCGCACGACCCGGTCACCACGAGTTGATCGTGGACCTGCTCGACGGCTCGATATGACACCTGGTTGCCGAACGCGTCGAGGTACTCATCGGAATGATCGGCCTCTGGCAGCGTGGTGACCTCCGAACTGATCACGGTCTGCGTGGGGGCCTGCCGCGGACGGAGGTGGGCAACGGTATGGCCGTTGATGACCTGGGCGCTGTACCCATACTCGGTGGTGTGCTGCACGCGATAGCGCATCAGCCGAAGCCGCCCAGGCCGCGGCGCGCCGGATGGGTGAACCAGGCCAGCATCAGCTCGCGGATCAACTCCAGCAGCGGCCCGCGCACCCCCAGCACCAACTTGGAGAGCGAGTCGGGCCCCTCACCCAACCGTCCTCGTGCTGCCGCGTCGAGGAACCGGCGGTGCTTCGACGCATCCGGGTTCCATGGCAGGGCGGCGAGGTGCTCGTTGATCCGGTCGAGTTGGAACACCAATGAGCGTGGGTTCGAGTCGTCGTGCACGAGCAGGTCCTCGATGGCGTCGATGCGCACGTCACTGCGGTACCGCCGGCGGTAGGCGACCAGGCTCTCGCTGGCACCGAGCACGAGGTCGTAGACCGGCTGGGCGACATCATCGTCCGGCGGATCACCGAGGGTCGCCTCGATCACCCCGAGCAGCAGCACGGCGCGCTCGAGCCGCCGACCGAGATCGAGGAACCGCCAACCCGGTCCGCGCACCATGCTCTCCATCACCAATCCGGCCAATGCGGCCAGATCGACCATGATCCGGTCGAGGCACTCGGTGACGAGGAACGGATCGCTGCGATCGGTGGTCGAGGCAAGGATCGACCGCTCCGCGTCCAGACCGTTCAACACCCGCCACGTCGCCGTGGAGAGGAACTCGCGCACGCCACCGGCGTTGGCAGCGAGGTGCCGAAGGCTGTTGGCCACTGCGCCGGACCGGTCGCCCAGTGCGGCAGCGACCTCGACCGCCAGCGTGTCGGCGTCGTCCGACGGAGCACCGGGCTCCTGCTCCTGAGGCCGTCCTCCGCTGACCGCGCGCAATGCAGAGATCGCGTGCCCGAGCCACGGCGAGGCGAGCAGCGCTGGGTCGCTGCCATTGCGAGCGATGACCAATCTCGCGGTTCGAGTGGCTGCCTCGGCGCGCTCGGCGTTGCGCCCCAGCCAGAACAACGCCTCCGCAGACCGGGTCGGCAGCGAGTCGCGCAAGTCGATCTGCGGGAGGCGGGCACGCCGGGCAATCGCCGTCGAACCGGCACTGATCCGTTGAACCGTGGGATCGGTCAGCACCCATACGTCCTTGCCGAACGCATCCGACGAGTTGATCACCAACTGCCCGGGCGCGACGTGGCGACCGTGGCCGCCCGGCAGCACGATGGCGTCATCGCCGATCCGCACGGTCTGCACTCGGATGCTGGCCCTGCCGCTGCGCAGGTGACCATCGACGGCGACGGGCGTGCTGGCGAACTCGATCTTGGGTTGCACCACGTACCGATGCGGTGCCGCCGTCATCCGGTCGAGCCAGTCGGCCGTGCCCGAGTCGGTCAGCTCGTCGCCGAACACCGAAGGCACCGGTGAAACGGGGTCCGTGTCGTGGAAGACGTAGGCGCGCGGATCAGCGCGCACGGCAGCGAGCCGTTCGCGATCACCGCACCACCACGTCTCGATCGAAGCCAGCTCCAGCGTCTCGCCGAGCAGGTGTTGCGCGGCATCGGCCAGGAACGGTTGCAACCACAGCCGGTCGGCCACGCCACTGCCCAGCGAGTTGGCAACGCCGACGTTGCCCTCGCGCACTGCCTGCAGCAGTCCCGTCACTCCCCCGAGCCCCGACGGGCGCAGCTCGAGCGGATCCGACCCCGTGTCGGCCAGGCGGCGGAAGACGACATCGATCTGCTCGAGACCGCCGAGGGTGCGCAGCCAGACGCTGCCGCCTCGCGTGATCAAATCACCACTGCTGGCCAGGTGATAGCCGAGATGAGCGGCAAGGTACGACGCCTCGACGAACCCAGGGCGTTGCGGGTTCGGGCCCAGCAAGATGGTTCGCGGCCCGCTGACGGCCGGCGGCGCCACCGTCGACAACGCGGTGCGCAGATCGGCGAACCATCCGGACAGCGGGCTGACGCCCAGGTGACGGAACGGCTCCGGGTACAGCCGCGACAGCACCGTGCGGTTCATCAAGGCATAGCCGCAACCACTGGGCGCATCGGTGTGATCGCGCATCAGCAACCATTGGCCGGTGCTGTCGCGAACCAGATCGGCGGCGTACAACATCAGGCGTGGTCGCGGCACGGTGACGCCGACTGCAGCGAGCTGATAGGCCCGCGAGCCCATCACGGCCGCGGTCGGGATCACGCCGTCGAGCAACAGCCGGCGTGGACCGTAGAGATCGTCCAGGACCGCGTCGAGCACGCGAGTGCGTTGGCTCAGCCCGCGCTCGATAGCGCGCCACTCCGACGCACCGATCACATACGGGACCGGGTCGAGGCCCCACGGCATCCCGATCTCACGGTCGTCGTGGAACACGTGCCCGGCGCCTTCGGCAACCAGCAGGCGCTCGGCGACCGTCTGTCGCCGGACGATCTCGTCGGCGCCGAGCGTGGTCCACGTCCGGACCATCGACTCCCACTGGGGGCGTACTGCGCCAGTCTCGTCGATGAGCTCGTCGAACCGGCCGGCAACCGGCACATACGACGCGGGAACTTCGACGTCGATCATGTCAGCTCGGCCATGCCGTGTGGCCGAAGTAGGTACCAGCGATGCGATCGCTGATCACGCCGATGGCGATCTGTAGACGATCGGCCTTGAGATGCAGCTCATCGGCATCGAGCAGCTCGGTCGGATTCGACGACGACAGCTCCACCAACGCCGCCCGGCACGCCGCCATCACCGACTCGCTGAACGGCAGCTCCCTGGCACTCGACTGCACCCCGGCCAAGCAGTACGCCACGGAACGCGGGAACGTGATCTCGTCGAGGATGAACCGGATCACCTCACTCGCCCCGTCGCCCATCGCCGACCGTCGGTTGTACATCTGCAATGCAGACAGCGAACGCAACACGCTCGACCACTGCAGGTCGTCATACAGCTCGGCGCGCTCCGGGCGTACACCCAACAGCAGGCCGGCGCGCACATCGAGCACCCTGGTGATCATGTCGCCGCGCTCGATGTGCCGACCGAGACGCAGCATGGTGTAGGCCTCGTCGCGGCTCATCGTGGTCGTCAAGATCCCGAGCAGACGCTGGTGTTCGGCGATCACCTTCTCCAGGAACCTCGAGCGGTAGCGCCGCTGCACACCTTCGGCGGCGCCGCGACCGGCGGCAAGGTAGAGATCGTTGACGGCGTTCCACGCCTGTGCGGGCAGGATGTCGCGGCACGTGCGCAAGTTCTCGCGGGCGTGGCCGATGCTCGACTGCACGCTGCCGGGGTTCAACGGATCGGCGACCAGGAAGGTCACGATCGAGGCCTCGTCGCCGGCCCCGTAGCGCTTGTCGAACTCCTCGCGGCCACCGGTGATCCCGAGCAGATGGTCCCAGTTGGGCGGGATCGTCAGCGGCAGATCGACGATCACGTTGGAGTGCTCGCGCACGATGCGGGCAGTGCCCTCGGCACGCTCCAGATAACGGGCCGCCCAATACAACCGTTCCGCCACCCGCGACAGCAGCATCAGGACTCCTCGACGACCCAGGTGTCCTTGGATCCGCCACCTTGCGACGAGTTGACGACCAGTGAGCCGTCGACCAGCGCCACGCGAGTGAGGCCGCCCATCGTGACGTAGGTGTCGCGGCCCGACAGCACGAACGGCCGAAGATCGACGTGGCGCGGCGCCAGCTCGCCGGCACACAGCGTCGGCGCGGTCGACAGCTTGAGGATCGGTTGAGCCACCCAGTTGCGCGGGTCGGCCTGGATGGCCGCGATCGCACTCTCCAACTGGGCAGGGGTCGCCATGCTGCCGATCGTCAACCCGTAGCCACCACTCTCGTTGGCCGGCTTCATCACGAGCTCGTGGGCGTGCTCGACCACGTGCGCCAACTCGTCGGCGTACAGACATCGATAGGTCGGCACGTTGGGCAGCAGCGGCTCCTCGTTCAAGTAGTAGCGGATGAAGTCCGGCGCCCACGCATACACCACCTTGTCGTCGGCAACACCGGCTCCGGGCGCGTTGGCGATGGCCACGTTGCCGGCGCGCCAGGCGCGCATCAGGCCGGGAACACCGAGTTGGGAATCCTTGCGGAAGACCTCGGGATCGAGGAACTGGTCGTCGATGCGTCGGTAGATCACATCGACCGGTTTGGGCCCATCGATCGTGCGCATCCACACCCGGTTGCTGGGATCGACGAACAGATCGGCGCCCTCGACCAGCGGCACACCCATCTGCTGGGCGAGGAACGAATGCTCGAAGTAGGCGCTGTTGTAGACGCCGGGGGTCAGCACCACCACCTGTGGCTGCCGAACGCCCCGGAGTTCATCCGATGCCAACGACACCAGCAGCCGGCGCAGATGGTCGGGGTAGTCGTCGACCGGCAGGATCGATTGCCGCTCGAACAGGTCGGCGAACGCCCGCTTGGAGATCGCCCGGTTCTGCAACAGGTAGCTGACACCCGACGGCACCCGAAGGTTGTCTTCGAGCACGTACACGACGCCGTCTGCGTCGCGGACCAGGTCGCTGCCGCAGATGTGTGCCCACACGCCGAACTTCGGCGACATGCCGGCGCATTCCGGGCGCAGGTTCACCGAGCCCGTCAACAGATCAGCGGGGAACACGCCGTCGGCGACGATCTGACGGTCGTGGTACACGTCGTCGATGAAGCGGTTCAGCGCGGCGAGGCGTTGCTTCAGCCCGAGTTCGATGCGCGCCCACTCCGACGCGGCGATCACCCGGGGCACGATGTCCATCGGCCACGCTCGATCGGTGCCCTGACCATCGTTGTAGACGGTGAAGGTGATGCCCAGCGCCAAGATGTCGACCTCGGCCAAGGCCTGGCGTTGCTGCAGCTCCTCGATGTCCAACGAGCGCAGGCGCTCGACCAGCGCCGCTGCCGCTGGACGGGGCACGCCATGGGCGTCGACCAACTCATCCCACAAGAGAGGGAGCGTTCGCAGGTCGGCCATTGGTCCACCCACGCTACATGATCGAAGATGACGCCAAGATGACGAGCTGGCGCGACGCACTAGCATCCGCCCATGAGCCACGACGTGCGGTTCCAGGTGCTCGTGATCCCGAACGTGCCGTGGTCGCAGTACCTCGACCGGTTCGTGCGCCTCGAGGCACTGGGGATCGACGTCGCCGCCGTTCCCGATCACTTCTGCGACTGGAGCAACCCCACCGGCCCCTGGCTCGAGGCCTGGACCGGTATCGCCGCGATCGCGGCCCGGACGTCGACCATGCGCCTGACGACGTGCGTGACCCAGATCCCACTGCGCAACCCGGCGGTGCTCGCCCATCAGGCTGTCACCGTCGATCACATCTCCGGCGGCCGCCTGGAGCTCGGCGTCGGTACCGGCCTGACCATCGATCCGTCCAGCGACATGATCGGCGTGCCGAACTGGACCACCGGCGAACGGGTGGCTCGGTTCGGCGAGTACATCGAACTGCTCGACCAACTGCTGGCGGAGGGCACCACGATCTACCACGGCAACTACTACTCGGCCAACGGCGCGGTGATGAACCCCGGCTCGGTGCAGCAGCCGCGACTTCCGCTGATGGTGGCCGCGCTCGGCCCGCAGATGATGCGACACGCCGCTGCATACGCCGACATCTGGAACAGCTTGAGCTTTGCCTCCGACTTCGAGGAGCAGCTGGCCGAGCTGGCCGACCGCTGCATGACGATGGACGAGCTGTGCGCCGAGCTCGAACGCGACCCCGCCACCATGCGCCGGTCGTACACCATGTTCGATCCGAAGGCCCGGGCCAGCGGCGGCGCGATCGGCTACTACGAATCCGACGAGGTGTTCGCCGAAACCGTCCGGCGGGTGACCGAGCTGGGGATCACCGAGATCTCGATGTACTACCCGGCGGTCGAGGCCCAGGTGGCGGCATTCGAGCGGATCGCCACCGACGTGCTGCCCGAGTTGCGGCGCCGGCATGCGTAGCCCGCTCCTCGATGACCTCGCCGCCCGATGCGCCGCACTGGCGGGCGAAGGGCTGTTCAAGAGCGAGCGGGTGGTCGACTCGGCCCAATCAGCACACATCCGTCTGGCCGACGGCACCTCGGTGCTCAACCTGTGCGCCAACAACTACCTCGGCCTTGCCGATCACCCCGACATCGTTGCTGCCGCCCACCAAGCCCTCGACCGGTACGGGTACGGCATGGCCTCCGTGCGCTTCATCTGCGGGACGCAAACGGAGCACAAGGAGCTCGAAGCGCGGCTCTCGAACTTTCTCGGCACCGACGACACGATCCTGTACGGCTCGTGCTTCGACGCCAATGGCGGATTGTTCGAGACCATCCTCGACGACACGGACGCGGTCATCTCCGACGCACTCAACCACGCCTCGATCATCGACGGCATCCGTCTGTGCCGCGCCCGCCGGTTGCGCTACGACAACAACGACATGGACCAGTTGGAGCAACGCCTGGTCGAGGCGGCCGACGCCCGCTACCGGCTGATCGCCACCGACGGCGTGTTCTCGATGGATGGGGGGCTGGCCAACCTGACGGAGATCTGTGTCCTCGCCGAGCGCCACGACGCGCTGGTGATGGTCGACGATTCGCACGCCGTCGGCCTGGTCGGCGCGCACGGCCGGGGCTCCCACGAGTTCGCCGATGTGATGGGTCGCATCGACATCATCACCGGCACCTTGGGCAAGGCGCTCGGTGGCGCGTCGGGCGGCTACACCTCGGGGCGCCGCGAAGTGATCGCTTGGTTGCGGCAACGTTCGCGGCCATACCTGTTCTCCAACACGTTGGCACCGGTCATTGCCGCGGCGACGATCCGGGTGCTCGATCTGCTGGAGTCCAGCGACGAGTTGCGGCTGCGACTCGAACACAACGCTGCCCGATTTCGCGACGGCATGCAGCGCGCTGGTTTCACCCTCGCCGGTGCCGGCCATCCCATCATCCCGGTCATGCTCGGCGACGCGCGCATCGCGTCGGAGATGGCCGAACGCTTGCTGGCCGAAGGAATCTACGTGATCGCGTTTTCCTTCCCCGTGGTGCCGCAGGACAAGGCCCGCATCCGCACCCAGATGTCGGCAGCGCACACCGACGACGACATCGATCTGGCGATCGACGCGTTCACTCGCGTCGGTCGGGCGATGGGGTTGATCTCGTGAAGGCACTCGTGAAGGCGCGACGCGAACCCGGCCTGTGGCTGGAAGACGTGCCGAAGCCGACGCCGGGCGATCGCGACGTGTTGATCCGCGTGCGCAAGACCTCGATCTGCGGCACCGACCTGCACATCCATCACTGGGATGCGTGGGCGCAGGCGACGATCCCCGTGCCGATGGTGGTCGGGCACGAGTTCATGGGCGAGATCGAAGAGCTCGGTAGCGATGTGATCGGGCTCGAGGTCGGCCAACGTGTTGCCGGTGAAGGGCACGTCACGTGCGGTCACTGCCGCAACTGCAAGGGCGGCCGCCGCGAGTTCTGCCATAACCACACCGGTGTCGGCGTCACCCGCCCTGGCGCTTTCGCCGAGTACGTCGTGATCCCATCGGAGAACGTGTTCGTCGTGCCCGCCCACATCAGTGACAACGTGGCTGCCGTGCTCGACCCGTTGGGCAACGCCACGCACACCTCACTGCGCTTCGACGTCGTCGGCGAGGACGTGCTGATCACCGGTGCCGGCCCGATCGGCATCCTGGCCACCGCGATCGTGCGTCACATCGGCGCCCGCAACGTGGTGGTCACCGACATCAATGCCTTCCGCCTCGACATGGCCGCCAAGCAGGGCGCCAGCCGCGTCGTCGATGTGCGCACCGAGCAGTTGGCGCCGGTGATGGCCGAGCTCGGCATGACCGAGGGATTCGACGTCGGCCTGGAGATGTCGGGCGCCGAGGCCGCGTTCAACCAGATGCTCGACGCGATGAACCACGGCGGCCGCATCGCCGTGCTGGGCATCCCGGCCGGGCCCATGACGCTCGACATCAACGACGTGATCTTCAAGGGTCTCGAGATCCAGGGCATCTACGGCCGGCGGATCTTCGAGACCTGGTACAAGATGGCGGCGATGCTGCAGAGCGGCCTCGACATCAGTGGCATCATCACCCACGAACTGCCCGCCGATCGCTTCGAAGAAGCCTTCGCGATCGTCCACGGCGGCGAGTGCGGCAAAGTCATCCTCGACTGGGCGTAACCATGGCGTTGATGGCTTCGCCACTCATCGTCGCCAAGTGGCTGTGCACGTCGTCGAACTCGAAGAACACGTCCTGCAGGTGGCGGGGCCCATCCGGTTGATAGGCGGTGCGGGCATGCAGCACCCGCAAGCCGTTGACGAACAGGGTGTCGCCGGCCGAGAGCCGGAACGACACGTGATTGGCTGGATCGGCGATCGCCGCACCGAGAAGCCGGTAGGCGCTGTACCAGGCCGCCAACTCGACGTCGTCGAACGCCAGCGGTTGCATGAGCTGGTTGGAGAAGCGCAGGTGCACGAACCGGCCTGCACGGTCGCGCACCACCAGCGGCGCACGTGTGAAGGCGTCGGCCTCGGTCGAGTACTGCCGGAACCCCACCTCGACCCGCGCCAGCACGTCGATGGCATCGGGGTGTTCGCGGTTCAGCCGGTCGAGCACCGACCAGCCGTCGACGACCACGCTGTTGCCGCCGTGGGCCTCGTTGACCAGCATCGCCAGCACCTGACCGCTCGGCGGATGGGTGTACTGGGCGTTGTCGTTGTGCGGGGGCACCTCCTCGGCGGTGAAGGCGACGTTGAAGCCCGCTGGGTCGAGCCTCACGTCGAAGATCAGCCCGAGCGATGAGTCGCGCAAGGTGATCCCCAGCGATCGCAGCAACTCGATCACGGTGCCCGGCTCGGTCGGCGAACCGGTGACCACGACGGCGCCGTCACGCCGGAGCGCCCCGAACATGTTGCGGCGCGTGACCTGGTCGGTGATGCACTGGTGATGGTCGAAACGCTCGACCTCGTATCCGGTGCTCCACAACCGCGCGGTCCACGCGCCACGAGCACCGGTCACGCGAATCTTGGTCCAGTCGGCCGGTCCGTACGCGGACTGGTGGCCGCCGGCCCACGCGATCCGCAGCCGGCCATCGACGACGTCGACGGTGCTGACAACCGGAGCCACCGGCTCGGTCCATGGCTGCCACCGACGCTCGTCGGTCTGGCGAATGCGGCACTCGTCGCACTGACAGTTGTCGCGCAACCAGTCGGGCAAGAACGTTGCCGAGCCCTCGGTGAACTGCACCACGATCCCCGCATCGGTGGCGAAGGCAGCCGATACCGCGCCGCCGGGCAAACGGCTACCGACCGAGCCCATCTCGATCTCTCGCAACTCAACTCCCATGGCCCGCATCTCCCTTCGTGCCGAGATTAGTCGCCGCCGTTCGAACCAACGCCAGCGCTCAGAGAATCCTCAGGGGATCGTGATCTCGCGAGCGGTCAGGCCTTGCGCCTTGGGATACCAGAGGGCGACGTGTTCCCCGTTGACGGCGATGACGACACCGCCGTCGTGACCGACCCACACGAATTCGCCGCCGCCGCAGCACTCCTGGCGGAACGTGTCGGGTTCGAGCCATTGCTGGGTCGAGTCGACCAACTCACCCGTCGAGGTGTCGATCAGCATCCAGGGTCCCTGCTTCCCGTCGCCGTAGGCCGCGGCGATCGCTTGGCTGATCAGGGCGAAGCCGTCGCCCACCGCCGCAACCTGTCGCATTTCCGGTAACTGCCAGAGGATCGTGCCCGTGGCAGTCTCGACGCCGGCGAGGCCGCGGTCCGCGCATTCGTCGGGAGCAGGCGACGAGAAGCACCCCGAGATCACCGTGACCGGTCCGGACGCGGCCAATCTGAAGCCTTCGAGGCGAGAGTCCGAGACGTTGTCGTCGCGCCACAGCTGCTGCCCGAGCGCGTCGAAACCGATCAGTCCTCGGCCCTCACTTCCGAAATCGACTCGCGTCCCGTACGTGCGGCGCAACACGGCCGGAGCCTGTGTCCAGCGTCCACCGCGATACGCCGACACGACGGCGTTTGCTGGCTCGACCAGGCCGTCGCCCATCAACACCAGATCACCGGAGTCGGCGAACTGGAACCGTTGCCTGAAGAGCTCCCCACCTGCTGACTGCTCGGGGAAGGGCAGCACCTCGACCGTCGATGTGTGGAGGTCCAGCAGGATCAAATGGTCTCGTGTCGGGTCGACAACGGTGTCACCGGACGGGCCGAACACCACGCTGTCGGGTGACGTCACCAGCGGGAACACGCTGATCGGGAAGGTCGGATCCACCCCCTGTGCCGCGAACAGGTCACTCAACTCGCCGACGACTGCGCCGTCGTCGAGTGACACGAATCGCCAGCCCGACACCGGTACCGCATTGTCCTGAGAGATCGCGAATGCGATCAGTGCCGTGGTCGGCGCCGAGGCTGCCGGGGCGACGAACATCCCGTCGATCCGATCGGCGAAGCAGCGCACCCAGCGGTTCTCACCGTCCGCATCGACGGCCGCCAGGACCCCGCCCTCGAAGTGCCCGTAGCTCGAGGCGACCACCGCGAGCAGTGCCCCACCCGGGATCCGCTCCACGCTGACCCCGGGGGCCTGCAACTCCGGTACATCCGTCGATCGCCCGAGTGGGAGCGTCACACGCAGCGCCGGTTCGGTGGCGAGTGGCCCGAACGTGTCCAGTGCCACCTCGTTGGCGAACTGGAAGGGCGGCCTGTCGTTCGTCGACTCCACGCACGGCGGATTGAACCCCTCGGCAACATCCGTGGTGGTCGTGGTCGTGGCGGTCGTCGGTTCGGTCGAGGTCGTCGGTTGGGTCGAGGTCGTCGTCACATCGATCGTCGAGGTCGGAGCCGCGGAGGATGAAGGCGCGGCGGCCCGGTCCGATCCGCATGCACCCAATGCGAGGGCACCGATTCCAACCAGTGCCCTCCGCCATCGACGTCCAACCGGCGACGATGTGCGATCGATGGTCATGAACCAATCATCACTGCCCAACCGCCCGAAGTTCAGGGAAATTGGTCCCGCGTGCGCTGGCCCCGGAACCCTCGCCAGGGCCTACATTTGCACCATGACGTCCGTGAATTCCGAGACCGCCTCTGCGTATCTGCACGAGTCCGACTGCCGGCTCGACGATTTCATCGCAATCGTCGAGCAGACCACCGACCTCGCCGACTATCCGTTCGCCGAAGCGATCATCGAGAACGTGGTGAGCTACGACTGCGATCGGTTGCGGGCCGAGTGTGCAGACCCCGACACACGGCGCGCCGTGCAGTCCGAATTGAACAAGGCGTTCCTGCACGGCCCGGGGATCGTCGTCTTCACGCGGGCCTTCGCGGACACGTCGGTGGTCGACGCGGTGACCAACGCGTTCAACGCACTGATCGCCGAGCAGCACGCCCTTGGGATGAACGCCGGAGACCACTACGCCAAGCCGGGCGACAACGACCGGGTGTGGAACGCACTGGAGAAGTTGGCGATCATGGCACCCGACGAGTTCGTCGCCTACTACTCCAACGACATCCTCACGATGGCATCGGCCGCGTGGCTCGGGCCGGGGTTCACGTTCACGTCGCAGGTCAACGTCGTCAATCCGGGTGGCGCCGCCCAGAAACCACACCGCGACTACCACCTCGGGTTCATGACCATCGATGAAGCAGCCGAGTTCCCCGCACTCGTGCACCACCTCTCGGCAGCGCTCACGCTGCAAGGGGCGATCGCCCACTGCGACATGCCGGTCGAAAGCGGACCGACGATGTACCTCCCTCACGCCCAGAAGTACCTCCACGGCTACCTCGCTTGGTGGCGGCCGGAGTTCCGCGAGTACTTCGAGCAGAACTACGTGCAACTACCGCTCGAGAAGGGTGATGCCGTCTTCTTCAACCCGGCGCTGTTCCACGCAGCAGGGACCAACCGCACGACCGACGTGCATCGCATGGCCAACCTGCTGCAGATCAACTCACCACTCGGCAAGTGCCTGGAAGCGATCGATCACGAGCGGATGTGCAACTCCGTCTACCCGTCGCTGCTGAAGCTCAAGGCATCAGGTGCCCCGGCGCGGGATGTCGAGAACGCCATCGGTGCGTGCGCCAACGGCTATGCATTCCCGACCAATCTCGATCGTGATCGGCCACTCCAGGGTTTGACGAACGATGACCAAGTCGATGTCGTGCGTCGTGCTGTCGCCGAGGAGTGGACCAGCGACAAGCTCGGTGCCGAACTGCGCGAGTACGCCTATCGCCGCCTGACTCACGGCGAGCTCACCTCTTGAAGAAGCCCGCACTGCGCCAACTCGATCTCGTCGACAAAGCATCGCTTCCGCTCTTCGCTGTGACGATGCTGGCCGAGTACGCCGCGCTCCGCAACGTGCCCAAGCGTACGCTCGGCGACCTGTACGACGCCGACGAGCGTACCCTGTCGGGTACCTACCTCCCGCCCGATCCGCTCGTGCCCCTCGGCTACGAGCGCAAGGACACGATCGCCAGCCTGACGATGCTCGCCGGCAACATTGCCTTCGGCTTCGCCACGTTGTCGGCGTTCAGCAAGTTCGACCGCTTCCTGTTCAAGCACCGCATCGCCAACATCGGGATGCGACGCGGCTCGATCGCTTCGGCGATGTTGCTATGGGACTTCCTGTACTACTGGGACCACCGCTGGATGCACGAGGTGCGACTGCTGTGGGCCAACCACGTGACCCATCACAGTGGCGAGCGCTACAACCTGTCGACCGCGCTGCGCCAACCCTGGTCGGGCTTCTTGACCTTCTGGGTGTTCGCGCCGATGCCGCTGCTCGGGTTCCCCACCGCCAAGACCGCCAAAGCCGGCCAACTCAACCTGTTGTATCAGTACTGGATCCACACCGAGGCGATCGATCGCCTACCCGACCCCGTGGAGAAGGTGCTCAACACGCCGTCGCACCATCGCGGCCACCACGGCGCCAACGAGCAGTACCTCGACAAGAACTACGGCGGCATCTTGATCCTGTGGGACACGTTCGGCACCTTCGAGCCAGAGGTGCGGCGCATCAAGTACGGCCTGACCAAGAACATCCACACCTACAACCCGCTGCGCATCGCCTATCACGAGATGGCCGACATCGCCCGAGACGTGCGATCGGCGAGTGGGTTGCGTCA
>JANMNE010000069.1:0-4868 GCA_031373785.1 Ilumatobacteraceae bacterium | reverse complement strand
CGCCATTGCCGCGGTTGATCAACGTCAATGCCTCCTGCGAACGCGCCTCGAACGCGGCGGCGCGGGCTTGGGCGGCGTTGTCGGCGCCGGAGAGTTGCGTGCGGACCGCACCGTCGGCGTCCCTCATCGTTCCGGCCTGGGTAGTACCACCGATCACCAGCAGGAAGAAGAGCAGCGCGGCGGCCGCGGCCACCGGGAGATTGATGATCCGTCTGAACGCTCGGCCGAGCCAGATGCTGACGAGCACGAGGGCTGCGAACAGCAGCCAACCCGTCGCATGCAGCCACGTGCCGGCACGATGAGCGGTCGCCAGGCCAGTGTTGACCTGGGCGCGCTGCGATGCCTCGACGGCCTGGAGCGACGAGACGATGTCGGGCACGTCGGGGTCGCTGTTGCTGACGATGTCGTTGGCCTGGCGCTGGTACGCAGCACCCACCGGGAAGCCCTGGCGGTTGTTGGCCCGGGCCTGTTCGACCAGGCCGACGTAGCTGCCGAGCAGCCTGCTGGCCTCGCTGAGTTGCTGGAGATCGGCTGCCGACGACGCACCGGAGACCGCCACCAACCCGTCGCCGGCCGCGCCGATCTCGTCGAGATAGGCGGTGCGTTGCACCGGATCCTCCTGCCCACCGACAAGGTACGACGAACTGGCGATGGCGTCGGCGTGGACGACTCGAACCTGGATGTCTTGCAGGGCGAGGAGCTGGCGTGACGCCGTTCGCACCTCCGTGATCGCGTTCGCCCGACGATTGACACCGAAGGCGCCGCTGACGGCGAACACGACCGCGAGCAGGATCAACGCGGCCCGCAGCAGCGACAACTTGGCAGGCGTCGAGGTCGACGCCACTCGCCGGGCAAACAGACGCGTGACGGACGGAGGCGGTTGCGGTTGCGTCCTTGTTGTCGCGGCTGGGAGCACCCGCACCTCCTCGTCGTGGGAGTGTAGGCGCAACTCTTGGCGATGCAAGCGGGTTGGGTACCGTTGCTGCATGCCCGCCGCATTCCTCCATCCGTTCGCCAAACCCACGAGAGAGGCCTTCATTCGCATCGACCGCGGCGAGGGCGCATTGGTGTGGGACTCACAGGGCCGAGAGCTGGTCGACGGCATGGCCAGCCTGTGGTACAACGCGATCGGGCACGGTCGAGGCGAGATGGCCGACGCCATCGCAGCACAGTCGCGGACGCTCGGCGCGTACTCCACGTTCGACCCGTTCACCAACGAGCCGGCCGAGACACTCGCCGAGGAGTTGCGGGCCATCGCGCCCACACCGAACGCGCGCATCTTCTACACGTCGTCGGGGTCGGAGGCGATCGACTCGGCGATGAAGCTGGCCCGCATGGCCCATGTGCAGGCCGGCCAGCCGCAGCGCAAGCTGATCATCAGCCGCAACCGCGGCTACCACGGCGCCGCATACGGCGGCACCAGTGCGCAGGGCATCGCCCCCAACAAGGAGAACTTCGGCCCGTTCGTCGACGAAGTGTTGCAGGTGCCCGCGGAAGACATCGAGGCCTTGGCCACGCTGATGAGCCAGCGCGGCAACGAGGTGGCGGGAATCATCACCGAGCCCGTGCAGGGTGCCGGTGGCGTGTTCCCGGCGCCCGACGGCTACCTGCAGTCGCTGCGCAAGCTGTGCGATCAGCACGGTGCCTACCTGATCTTCGACGAGGTGATCACCGGCTACGGGCGCACCGGCAGTTGGTTCGCCGCCCACCACTACGGCGTCTCACCCGATCTGGCGACCTTCGCCAAGGGCATCACTTCCGGCTACATCCCCCTCGGTGGCGTGTTCGTGGGCATGGCGCCGACTGCAGCGCTGGAGACCGACCCCAACTTCTTCCTGCGCCACGGGTTCACCTACTCCGGGCACCCAACTGCGTGCGCGGCCGGGTTGAAGAACCTGGAGATCATGCGGCGCGAGGGATTGGTCGAACGGGCCAAGCACATCGGCGACCGACTGGGCGGTGGCCTGCAGGCGCTGGCTGCCGACGGTGTGATCGATCATGCTCGCGGCCTCGGGGGCATGTGGGCCGTGGGTCTGCACCCGAACCAGGACGCCAACGCGATGCGCGACCACATGCTCGACTCCGGCCACGTGATCGTGCGCGCGCTCAACGATGCGCTGGTGATGTGCCCGCCGCTGGTGATCCGCGACGAGCACATCGACCAGATCGTCGACGCCGTCGCCGCAGCGGCCGGCTGATCATGAAGTTCGGCATCTTCTACGAGCACCAGATCGGGCGACCCTGGGACGATGGCACCGAGCACCAGTTGATCTCCGATGCGCTCGACCAGGTCGAGCTGGCCGATTCGCTCGGCATCCAGTACGTCTGGGAGGTCGAGCATCACTTCTTGGAGGAGTACAGCCACTCCTCGGCGCCGGAGGTGTTCCTGGCGGCATGCAGCCAGCGCACCAAGAACATGCGCCTCGGCCACGGCATCATCCTGACGGCACCGAAGTTCAACCATCCGGCCCGTACCGCCGAGCGGGTCAGCATGCTCGACCTGGTGTCGGGCGGCCGTGTCGAGTTCGGCAGCGGCGAATCGTCGAGCGAGGCCGAGCTGGGCGGCTTCGGCGTGAACCCCCTCGAGAAGCGCGAGCAGTGGCTGGAGGGTCTCGAGGTGGCTGTTCGCTGCATGGCCGAAACCCCCTTCACCGGCGTCGACGGCAAGTACGTGCAGATGCCACCGCGCAACGTGATCCCCAAACCGATGCAGAAGCCGCACCCACCGCTGTGGGTCGCGTGCAGTCGCCACGAGACGATCCTGCTGGCCGCCGAGAAGGGTATGGGCGCGTTGACGTTCGCCTTCATCGATCCCGAAGAAGCGGTCAACTGGGTCACCGAGTACGAGCGCACCTTCACCGAGAAGTGCCACCCGGTCGGCTTCAACGTCAATCCACAGGTCGCCTGTGTCAGCCCGATGATGCTGCACCACGACGAGGACGAGGCCATCCGTCGCGGCAGCGAAGGCGCCAACTTCTTCGGCTACTCGCTCGGCCACTTCTACGTGTTCGGCGAGCATCAACCCGGCAAGACCGATGTGTGGTCGCAGTACATCGTGCGTCGCGCTGCGCAGGGCTACGACCCCGAGGCGATCGCCGCAGCAGTCAAAGCAGACACGCTCGGCGCCAAGCAGGCCGCAGGCGACTCGACCGGGCTGCGCGGCAGCGTCGGCACACCGGCCCAGGTTCGCGAGTACTTGCGTCGATTCGAGGAAGCCGGCGTCGACCAGGTGATCTTCGTCCTGCAGGCCGGCCGTAACCAGCACGAGCACATCATGGAGTCGATCGAGATCTTCGGTCACGAGATCCTGCCGGAGTTCCTCGATCGTGACGAGGCGCAGGTCGCCGCCAAGCAGCAGCGGTTGGCACCGGCGATCGAGGCGGCGATGCAGCGTCGAGCCGAGGACTACCAGCCGGCGGACCTCGGCGACTACTCGTTCCCGGCGTTGCCGGTGCAGTGGGCGAAGGCGACCGGGTCGCCCGAGCTCGAGGCGACACTGCAGCAGTGGGCGGACGACCGTGCCGCCGGCAAACGAGACTTGGGCGCGGGGATCACGGGGTAGCGACGAGCACGTTGTCGAGGTAGGTGTTGCGGAACTTCCCGGTCGGATCCCACTCCGCCTGGAGCTGGGCGAAGGCGCCGAGACGTTCGAAGCGTGCCCGCACGACAGCGCCGCCGAGAGTCGACAGCTTGCCCCAGTGCGGACGTGGCGCGAACGGCTCGAGCACGGACTCGACCCGCGCCAGCACCGGTTGCACCTCGGGCCACGAGGGGACCCACGTGAAGTGGAACACGATGCAATCGCGCTGGTAGCACGGGCTGAGCCACAGCGTGTCGGCGGCGACAGCACGGACCTCGGAGATCTTCAGCACGGGGGCCAACTCCTCGCCGAGACCGATCAGCGTGCGCATCGCCTCGGGCCCGTCGGATGCGGCGACGAACAGCTCCGACTGCAACTCGTCACCACTGCTCGGCGTGAACCCCATGCAAAAGTGCGGGAGCCGTTCGTGCCACGGACCGGCGACACCCATCTGCTCGGTGCACGGCTCGGCCGGCAGCTCGGCGACCGGATGCACGTTGCGCGTTGCAGGGACGGCACCCAACCGAACTGCGATGGCGTCGCCTTCGTCGGGCTCCAGACGTTGCTTGCGCCACACCTGTTCGACGTGGTCTGGCCGCCAGGTGGTGAACAGGCTGACGCTGTACCCATCCGCCATGATCTCGCCGAGGTGCTCGATCGCAGCCTCCATCGGGAGGTGTTCGTAGACGTGCTGCCACACCGTGAAGGTCGGCTCGATCTCCAACGTGAGGCGCGTCGCGATCCCGAACGCACCGAGGTGCACCCCGAGCGCGTCCATCAGGTCGCCGTCGGCATTGCGCGAGACCTCGACGATGTCACCGGACGCCGCCACGAGTTGCATGGCCGTCACTGCAGTTGCGAGGCCGCCATTGGTCACGCCCGACCCGTGGGTGCCTGTGGCGCAGGCCCCGGCCACAGAGATGTGTGGCAGCGACGCAAGGTTGGCCAACGCCCATCCGTGGTCGTCGAGGTGAGTCGCCAACTCTCCGTACTTGATTCCGCCGTCGATCGTCACCGTGTGCGCCACGCTGTCGATGTCGACAACGCGGTCGAGGTTCGCCAGGGAGATCTGTGCGCCGGTGGTGTCGGCGATCGTGTTGAAGGAGTGCCTGCTGCCGACGGCACGCACCTTGATGCTCGCTGCGACTGACGATTGAACGTCATCGACCGTGGTGGGCTGGTGGAACCGCCCGGCCCCGTACTGCACATTGCCGGCCCAGTTGCGTTCGGCCATGGATCCCCCTCGGTGTCGCCACCGAACCTACCCCAGGGCGATATGTTCAACTTG
>JANMNE010000062.1:0-14038 GCA_031373785.1 Ilumatobacteraceae bacterium | reverse complement strand
CAGATCGGAAATGACCCGAGTTCGTATCGTCACAGACGATTCGGGAGGGCTCGACGCGCGGCCAGTAGCCCCGGCCGACTCGATCAGCCTGGGTCAGCGCAGCGGTGACTGGGTGCGACGGCGCAGCGAGCGGGTGCTGAGCCACCACTTCCACCGCCACCATCGCGACGACGAGTTGCGAATGCTGGATTCGACGAGGCGCAACTGATCGACCGCGTCAGCGGCACGTTTGGGATCGCAGGCCGCGCTGGCAAACGTGACGGCGTCGGCGTGACGCTGGAGCCGACCGAGCGGCGGGCCGGCAGTGGGTTGGGTCCGCACCCCGGCCTCCACGAGTTCGGCATTGGTGTGACTGCTCTGGAGCGTCGCGCCGGCGTCGACCAGGGCATCGGTTGCCAACGTCCATGCGGTGCTGACACGGCGAGCGGGATCTGCTGCCTTCAAACCCTTCCGGCGCCGCACCTTCTTCCACGTAACGATCAATGCGAAGACGACGAGCGGCCACAACAACAACCCGGTAAACAATCCGCCCCGGAGCGCCCAGACACGGACGGCGGACCACCCACTGGCCTTCGCAGGGGGCAACGCCGCCGGAACGGGCTCGTTGGGGTCGGCCTGTTCGACCGTTGGCGGATCGAGCGGCTGCGGCGCAGGCGGGGTCTCGGGTTGGCCGGCGGGCGTCACCTGTGGCTCCGCCGTGACCGACGTTGCCGGCACGACGTCGAGCGCCACCCATCCGCTGTCGACGCGCACCTCGGGCCACGACACCGCGTCTGCGGTCGTGATCGTGGTCGACGCTGAGGTGACATCTGTGAGCTCGTACCCCGTGGCGATGCGGGCGTCGACGCCGAGACTTCTGGCCAGCAGCACGAAGCCGGTCACGAACTGGTCGTGATTGCCCACCTTGGTGTTGCGAAGGAACTCGTCGACCAGACGCTGCTGCAGGCCACCGGGGGTGAGGCTGTTGAGCCTGTAGTCGTCGCGGAGGGTCGACGCCAGCTTGGCCACCTGCTCGGCAACCGTTCCCGTGGGCGCGATCGTCGAGGCAAGCGATTTGAACGAGTTCTCGATGTCGGTGGGCTTGATGGTTCCGACGTCGCCGGCGGTGGCCGGATCGAAGTCGGCAAAGGGCTCGACGGTGAACACGCTGGTGGCCGGCCGGCCGGCGCCAATCACACTCACCACCCGACGTTGGGAATCGGTCTCGACGGGCGCCGTGGTTCGCAGCAGCCGACCTGGAGACGCCCACAGCACCGAGTCGGCGCGCATCACGCTGACCTTGACCGTCACCTGTTCGGCCCCCGTCGCGTCGCCGAGCCGGTTGCCGATCGGTGTCAGCCGTCCGCTGGTCGACCACGAGTCGCCGTTGTAGACGTCGAGCGCCGACGTGCGCCAATGGCGCAACCGAGCGAGCGCCGGTGACGACACCTCGTACAGATCACGGACTGGGTCGGCACGCTGCTGCGCCGACACCTCGGCCAATGGGTCGAGCAGCTGCAACTGCGTGTTGGCCGGTTCACCATGGCGCGGGTTGGCGCGTTCGGCAACGGCGACGCCGACACCGAGGGTTGCGACCAGGGCCGCCAGGCCGGCGGCGACGGCGACCAGGAATCCCGACCGCACACTGGCCACCCGATCGTCGAGACCGATCCACAGCAGCACGAACGAGGCCGCCACGCCCAGCGCGACCGCCTGCCACTGCGGGCCGTCGGGGGCACCGACGGCGAGCATCGCGACCATCGCCACGACCAGCGGAGCGATCGCCAGGGCCCGCCAACGCACCCGCATGGCCAGGTCGGTCGAGACCGCCGCGGCCACGAAGATCAAGGCCGACAGGGCAACGAAGATGGTCGCGAACCGCGGGCTCGGCCACGCCGTTGTGACGACTTGGCGAGGCCCGTCGAGCAGGCCTGTGCCGACGGATGAGGTCGTGCCATCCGAGGCGTACGCCACCAGCACGGCTGACCCGAAGAAGACCGCCGCCTGACCGAGGGCCCTGGCAACGAGGTGCACGCGCGACAACAGCCACCCGGTGAACACGGCGAGCACTGCGGGGATCAACAGGATCGGCTCGAGGCGCGTGCCGACCACCCGGGCGCCACTGAGCGCCAAACCGACCGCGAAGACCAGCACAGCGAGCGCTCGCACGACTCGACGACCGTTGGTGAGGCTGGGTGCGTGCACTAGTTCCATTGTGCCCACCGTTCGGCGAAGTGCGCGGCGTCGTTCGCGGCAATTGCCGGGCACACCAGACCGGACGTCTCGGCACCGACCCCGACCCTGGCGACGCTGATCTGGTCACCATGGGAGAAGATGGTCGACGGTCCCTTCGGCCCGGTGATCACCAGGACTGCGACGCCGCCGATTCCACCGGTGAACAGGCTGGCGACCGACAGGACGTCGGTGCCGCTGCCCTGCTCGAGCGGCGTCAGCAGGTCGAGCATCTCGGACTGGTCGACCAGTGGATATGGGCGTCCGGCGCGCAGGCGCGACGTCGAACGCACCACCACATCGAGACCGGACCGGAGGGCAAATGCAGCCACGCTGGCGCCGGCGTCGACGATCTCTTCGAAGTCGTCGGGACTGGCGACCTCCGTCGAGGTGTCGATGACCACGGTGAACTCGTGGCGGCGAAGGTCGACGAACTCGCGGATCATCAGCGTGGCGGCGCGCGCCGATGTCGGCCAGTGGATCAATCTCGTGTCATCGCCGTACTGGTACTCGCGCAACGATTGGAAGCCCGATTGCGGGTCGCCCGACGGGCGGCGCAGGACCGCATCGTTGGTGATCACCCGTACCGCTCCCGATGCGGTGACGAGCGGGTACACACGCGGGTGCACCACGACGAGGCCCATCTGGCCGAGCGGGCTGCTGGCCGCGGCCAAGCCGAGTTGGTCGGTGCGTTCGAACGACATCGGCCCGATCGGGAAGATGCCACGGCGGCGGGTCGGGAACTGGGCATCGACCTCGTGCCGTGTCATCCGCGGCAGCGTCGGCACATCGAACGACTGATGGAGGCCCTGGAACTCGTCGGTCAACCGCGTGGAGCCGAGGCGATGGGCGGTCTGGTTGAAGATCTGATAGCGCACGTGCACGGTCTGGCCGCGGGCGACGCGCGCCGTGACCAGCCGCCGCCGAGCGGTATGACGGGTCGGCCGGTGAGCCATGTACAGCGCCAGGGCTACTGCGACGGCACCCGCTGCGGCGAGTGCGAGCAGTTCTTCGTACTTCCAGAAGAACCCGAAAAACGCGCAGATCACCGAGCCGATCGTGACGCCGAGCCCGGTGCGTGTCAGCACGTCGTCATCCCTCGCGGTGGCGGGGAACGGCGATGTCGTCGACGATTTCTGCCAGCACCTGCTCGCTGCGGACACCGCGCAACTCCGCTTCGGAGCTCAACGAGATGCGGTGGCCGAACACCGGCTCGATCAACGTCTTGATGTCGTCGGGCGTGACGTACCCGCGCTGTTCCGACGCTGCATAGGCTTTGGCGACCCGCATCAACGACAGTGTGCCACGGGTGGAGACACCCAATCGCAGGTCGGGATGGCCGCGGGTGGCGTTGGCCAGGCGGACGATGTAGTCGTTGATGCTGTGCACGACCTCGATCTGCTCGATCGCCGCGATCAGCTGCTCGAGTTGCGTTGCGTTGGTCACGGCCGGCACGCCACGGTCGCGGTTCTCACGACGGTACGACTCGAGCACGGTGACCTCGGTGACCTGATCGGCGTAGCCGAGCGACAACTTCATCGCGAACCGGTCGAGTTGCACGTCGGGCAAGGGAAACGTGCCGTGGAAGTCGCGCGGGTTCTGCGTGGCGATCACGAAGAAGGGCCGGGGCACGAGGTGCGGCACACCGTCGGCCGTGACTTGTCGCTCCTCCATCACTTCGAGGAGCGCCGACTGCGTTTTCGGGCTGGCTCGGTTGATCTCGTCGCCGATCAGCACGTTGGTGAAGACCGGCCCCTGGCGAAACGAGAACGACGAGGTGCGCTGGTCGAACACCATCACGCCGGTGACGTCGCTCGGCAACAGGTCGGGTGTGAACTGCACTCGCTTCCACGACCCGGCGATCGAGCCGGCAATGGCCTTGGCCATCGACGTTTTCCCGGTACCCGGAACGTCGTCGATCAGCAGATGACCCTCGGTCAACAAGCAGCACAACGCCAGACGAATCGACTCGGCTTTGCCGCGCACGATACTTTCGACGTTGTCGATCAAAGCGTGGAATACGCTGGCTACCTGGTCCGCCATGGCCGGTGATGCTATCGCTCATCTATCCTGGGCGCGGGTACTGCCACACTGCGAAGGTCAGAACTTGACGTTGTCTTGAATTTTGAGGTTATCCCGTTGACCTGTCGTACCGATAACGAGATCATGAGGCCCGTGTCCGTCCCCGAGCCCTCCACCCTCCTACGACCGCGCCCGGCCACATGGACCTGATCGTCTCGACACCCCAGGGCGAGGCCGAGATCTCGGTCAACGCCGTCCACGAGTCGGTCACCGTTGGTGACCTGTTGACCCGCGTGCTCAGTTCGGTGCCACCAAACCTCGTCTACATCGACGGTCGACCGACCCCCACCGGCACGCTGATGAGTGCTGCGGGCCTGGTCACCGGGTCGGTGATCGAGACGGCAGGGCCGGTCGAGCGGCAGGGTGATGCAGACGTCACCCTGGTCCAGGCCGCGGGAGAAGGCGGCGGCAACCGCAGACCGCTGGAACCGGGCCGCTATGCCCTGGGCACGGCACGACGGGCCAACGTCGCACCGCTGACCTTCAACCAGGTGCTCGTGCCTCGCTGCGAGGTCGTGGTCGAACATTCCGGCCGCGTCACGGTCGTGGCCAACCAGGGGGACCTCGACGGCAATGTCGCGGCCCATCCGGCGCAATGGGAGCAGCAGCGACTGCGCATCGGGCACCGAGTCTTCCGGCTCGACGGCGCGATCCACGACCGAGCCGCGTCGTTGCAACCGACCTCGCTGGGACAGCTCAACTTCATTCGAGCGGCACGCGACGAATCGGTGGTCGATCCCGAGCCGGCCGGTCGAGCGCGAAACGGTGCCCGGCGGCGCGGCCGGCGCAACCACCGCGTCGAGCCGGCCGAGCCGCCGACCATCACCTCCGCCGACCCGGTCCGGGTGGCGTACGACGCCGAGCTCGACAACATCCGCCGCACGCACCTCGACCTGGCCGAGGTCATCCGACGTGCCGCCGAGCTGTCCGAACGCCTGTGGGAACGCCGGCCGGCCGATGACGATGCGTTCATCTTCAGCGTCGGCCTGGCCGACCAACGCTGGTCACCCGAGGATGCCGGCAACGCCGATCGTCGTGACCTGGCGCTGCTGCCATCGGTGCCGGTCCTCGTCGATCTCGTCAACCAGCGCGGCATCGGGTTCGCCAGCACGCCCCCACAGGCACGTGCCGCAGCACGAGCGCTGGTGATGCAGGCCTGTGTTGCGCACAGCCCAGCCGATCTCGACGTCGTCGTGCTGGCGACACCTGCGGGCGCGGCTCGCTGGGAGTGGATCAAGTGGTTGCCGCACGCACACGGCTCTCACGGTGTGCAGCTGCTCAGCGACGACGAAGCGATCACCGATTGGGTGAACTCGCAACGCACGCTGACCACCGTCGTCGCATCGATCCAGTCACTCGGACGGCCGATCACGCCGAGCCGCTTGACCCTCGCGGTCATCGATGATCCCGGGTTGTGGCGCGGTCGCGCTGCGATGCTGCGCGGCCTGTTCGCCGAGGCACAGCTTCCTGTTCGTTTCGTGGCGATCACCGATCGGGCCGACGACGTGCCGGCGGTGTGCACGACGGTCGTACGCATCGAAGCCAATGGCGCCGCGGAGGTCGACTACCCGATCAGTGGGCCGACGGTCACCGACGTCGTCCCGTTCGTGCTCGAGCACGACGTTGCGGTCGCCGCGGCTCGCAAGCTCAGCCCGATCGAGGACCACACCGCACAACTGGCCACCAAGGCCGTGCTGCCACCCACGGTCTCGCTGGCCTCGCTGATCGACCCGGACGGCCTCGCCGCCGACCGCATGGGCGACCGCTGGGTCGCCGGCCACAGGAGTCGCCGGCTGCGCGTTCCCGTCGGCACCGGCCAGTCCGGCCCGGTCGAGCTCGACCTGGCCGAAGACGGGCCACACGTGTTGATCGTCGGTGCGGCACGCTCTGGCAAGTCGGACGTCATGCGCACGATCGTGGCGTCATTGATCGCCGGCAATGACCCGGCGATGGTCAACATCATCTGCATCGAGCCATCCGATGGCACATCGTTCGGTGCCTTCGCCGGCCTCGATCACATGGTCGGGTCGGTCGACGGCTTCGACGAGCACGGGGGCGTCCGGCTGCTGCGCGCTCTGCAATCCGAGGTCACCCGCAGGGCGCGCGTGCTGTCGGAGCACCACGCCGTCAGCCTCGCCGACTACTACTCCAAGCAGCCGCCCATCGGGGATCGCGAGCTGTCGCAATGGCGCGGCACGGATCGCCCGGCGACGGACGACGACATCGACGAGGCGCCTGTCGACAGCGACGCGCCGTCGCCTCCGCGTCTGGTCATCGCCGATGACGGCCCGCCACCGATCCCCCGCCTCGTCATCGCCGTCGACGATGCCGACAACGTGATGATGCGTCACGCCGCGTTCATCCCCCAGCTGATCGATCTGGCAGACCGCTCGCGTCACCTCGGGATCCACCTGATCGTGGCGGCCGAGCAACTGTCGCGATCGATCGAGCACACCCTGAAGTCGTTCGCCAACATCCGCATCGGCTTGCGGATGAACGATCCCGTTGAGGCAATGGCGTTGATGGGGAGTCGCGAGCCCGTGCAGATCTCGCTGCACACCCCCGGCCGTGGAGCAATCCGGATCGGCGACGCTGCGGCGCACCCAGTGCAGTTCGCCTCCGCCGCAGCAGCGACGGGAGATCTGATGGAGATCACGCCCTTCATCCTTGCCCGCGACCTGAACTCCGCCGAGCGCAAGATCAGCGCCTGGCCGGCAGCGGCCACGATCGAGGCCCCGCGCGAGGGCGGGCTGCGGCACTTCGTCGCCGTGGTCGGCGACGCATCGCGACGCGTGGTCGGCAGTCGCCGACAGATTCTGCGCCCGGATCTGCCCACCGAGCTGCCCTACGAGCAGATCTCGTCACCACGATCCAGCTCGTCGGATGCCGACGGCGCGGCGTTCGCGCTCAGCGACCTGCCCGACGATCACACCCAGAACGCCCGGCGCTGGAATCCAGCGCACGATGGGAACCTGCTGATCATCGGTGGCTCTCCCGCCGAACGATCCAGCGCGCTCGCCACGTTGTGTGTGGCTGGTACGGATCGCATGCCGCCGGATCGTCTGCACTGCTACGTGATCGACTGTGCACCCGGACAGTCGATCGACAACCTGGGCCCCCTCGAGTCACTGGCCGCGTGCGGTGCCGTTGCCTCGACCGATGATCCCGACCGCATCCTGCGCGTGCTCGTGCGCGTGGCCGACGAGCTCGAGGATCGGGCGACGCGCGACCACACATCGTCGGAGACGCATATCGTCCTCGTCGTGAACGACGTCGGCTCGCTGCTGCGCACCCTGGAACTCGGTGGCGAGTTCGAACAGGGTCGTGACATGCTCGAGCGCATCGTCAGCAACGGCCCCCTCCACAGCATCACCACGTTGATGAGCTCGGCCAGCGAGAGCGGGGCTCCGGCGCGGATGCTCGGCCAGTTCCAGCAACGCATCATCTTGCACCTCGACGATCGCAGCGCGTACCGCACATTGGGCATCGACCCCGGTCGCATCCCCGTGCAAGCCCCCGGCCGCGCCATCACGCTGCCCGACCTGGTGGAGATCCAGATCGGATCGATCGCCGACCTGAACGCTGCGGTCGAGCAGCGACTCGATCGCCCGGTCACCGAGGCCGGGCCGGCCGGTGTTCCCCGCACGCCCGATTCGGTGACGCTGGCGCATGTCGCCACGGCCGCCGAGCACCGCGACGGAACCTGGCTCCTGCCGGTGGGAGTCGACACACGCTCGCTGCAACCGGCGCTGTTGCACCTGCAGGCACCCGCCGCGGCAATGGTGCTGGGCGACGCGGGCACGGGCAAGTCGACGGTGCTGACGAACCTCGCCCGCTGTGCCTTGGGCATCGGTGCAGGTGTCGACATCCACGCGATCGCTTCGACATGGAGCCCGATGCTGCTGCTGCCCCGCCTCACCAGCGCGACCACGCTGGCCGGTATCGACAAGTGGGCGGCAGAGTTCTTCGCGACGACCGACCGCGACCGGCTGGTGCTCGTCGACGACGCCGATCGGCTCGAGGGCGAAGTCTTCGAACGGCTAGCGGCCTTGAGCGATCCACGTCTCGTGGTGATCGTCGCCGGACGCACCCGCGATCTGGAGATCCCCACTCACTGGACGGCGCCGTTGCGGCGCTCGCGGGCCGCCGTGATCCTGCGGCCGCTCGCCGGTGACGGGGCGATGTTCGGTCTCCACCTGCGCGTCACGACGTCGCATTCGGGCATGGGCCGCGGCTTGTTGATCGACGACGATCGCACCACGCCGGTGCTGCTCGCCGGACCCGTCGATGACACCGAAATGAAGAGCGGGGCCGCGTCATGATGCGGCGAGGCGACGGCATCGGTATCGAGGTCCTACCCGACGCGTTGCGCGGCGTGCGCCTACAACAAGACGCCCCGGGCCGCGTCGCCAAGGTTGCCGGGGTCGCCTGCGACACCACCAACGACCTGTTGCTGCTCGATGGCCTGACCCGGCTGCGCAGCCTGCTCGACGAGGCCGGCCAGCCGACCCGGGTGTGCATGTGGCGGCACGACTCGTACATCCAGTCGCTCGACATCACCGGGTGGAGCACGACCGAGCTGAACCTGCACCGATCGAAGCTCACCGATGTGTCGGCCACGATCGAGATGGCATCCAGCGCCCGGCGGCTGCTGGCCCACCTGCAGACCGACATGATCCGTCACCGCCGGGTCGAACGTTTCGTTCGCCAGGCCGGGTTCGACCTCGAGTCCATCGAACCGACGCCGATCGCCATCGCCCGCCTGGTGCCCGCCTACACGATGCGCCTCATCGGCAGTCGCGGCGATGCCCAATCATGGATCGCTGTTGTGCACGATCACCTCGTGCTCGCCGCCACACCGGTCACCGACGACCGGTACGACACCCGCCGCAGCGAGCTGCTGGCGACCAGTTGGTCGTCGTCGATCGAGGAGTTGCGCGAGCGGCTCCTCGACCCCGGGCAGCTCGCGGCGACGCTCAACCAGCCGGCCGGCATCGCCGTGTCGCTCGGATTGAGCTTGGTGGGCGACGCCTATCCCGAGTTCCCCGACACGCACCCGGCGTGGGGACCACGACTCGCCGGGGCGCTGGGCTCTGCCGTTGCCGCCGCTGGTTTGGCCGGCCGGGTGCACCAGGTTCAACCGCTCGTCGCACCCCACGCATTCAGCGACGATGGTGGTGTGTGGGTGATCGAACGGGTCGGCGATGTGGCGCCGGCGGCGCAAGTCCCCGCAGCGCGCAAGCGTTGGCGACGACCCGCCGAAGGCTCACTGCGCTGACCGCGGTGCCGGTCGCCCGGCACGCAGATTGCTACTGGGTGCTGACTGCTTCGGCGACGATCTCGTGAACGAGGTCACCGGTCAACTCGTCGTGCTCGCACAGCGCGTCGGCCACTGCCAGCAACGCCGTGCGGTGCTCCAGCAACATGCACGACGAACGATCGGCCGACTTGTTCATGATGTCGTCGGCCTGCACCCGCGACCGCTCGTCGGCAAAGACCTTGGCGGCCATGTTGCCGGCCATGGGCGTCTCGGCGGCTTCGAGGCTCAGCAAGCTGTCGCCGGCGCCGACCAGACCGATCAACTGCGCAGCGATGTTGGTGGCGGCCGCCAGGTCGGAGGCGATGCCGGTCGACGCCTCGCCGTATTCCTGGATCTCGGCTGCCCTGCCGGCCAGGGCAACCACGATGAGGTCGTGGAGCTCGGACGGGGTGCGCAGATGCCGCTCCTCGCCGTCGTCGTGTGCGACGAGGCCGAGCGAGGCCGAGCGACGAAGGATCGAGGCGACGCGCACATCGCGACCGACCAGGACGGCGATCACGGCGTGCCCTGCCTCGTGGATCGCGATCCGGCGACGCTCGTCGGGCTGGTAGCCGACATCTTGGGCGAGGCCGACTTCGACGATCATCTGCGCTTCGACGAGGTCTTCGATCGACAGCGACTTGCGCCCACCGCGCAGCGAGATGATCAGCGCCTCGTCGAGCAGCCGCTCGATGCGGACCGGGCTGTAGCCCGCGGTGCGATCGGCGACGATCACCGCGTTGACCGATGGATCGTGTGACTTCTTGGCCAGGTAGTAGTTGGCGATCGCGATGCGGTCGGTGCGCGGTGGCAGGTCGAAGTGGATCGTGCGGTCGAAACGGCCGGGTCGCATCAGCGCCGGGTCGAGCCCGTCGGCGCGGTTCGTGGCCGCGAAGACCAGCACGTTGGCCGGCTTGATCTTCGGGCGTGAGAGAGCGCGAGCCGGGGGCAGGAGCAGGTTGATGCGGTCGATGAACTTGCTCGTCAACTTGTCCCAGCCGGTCGGCAGGTCGAAGCTCTGCATCTGCACCAGCAACTCGTTGACGATGCCCGCAGCACCCTCGCGCATGCCGCCGTGACCCATGCCCGAGCGGGCCATGCCGATGGCGTCGAACTCTTCGATGAAGCCGATCGCGCCGCCCTCGGCGCGGGCCGCGTTCCGAAGTGCCTTGAAGAACTGGCGGATCTTGCGGTTCGTCATGCCGTAGAAGTGCGATTGGAACTCGCTGGCCGACACGAACAGGAACGGGACCTCGGCCTCGGCGGCGATGGCTTTGGCGAGGTAGGTCTTGCCGGTGCCGGGGGCGCCTTCGAACAACACACCCCGACGCGGTGAGCCGCCCATCTCCTCGGCGAACGTCTCGTGGTTGAGGAACAGGTTGAGCGTGTCGATGGCCTCGCGCCGTGTCGCATCGGCGCCGACGACGTCGGCGAGGCGGATGTCGGAATCGGACGGGCGCAACATGGTGTGCGGCGACTTCCCCGACGCCATCATCGGGATCATCATCATCCCGGTGATGAGGATCAGCATCACGCCGAGGAGCGCTAGCTCCGGGCTGTCGCGAATGATCGAGGGCACGCCGAGTTGGACGGGGTCGCCACTGAGTTGGCGGTACCAGAACCAGGCCAGCGGCACGCTGCAGAACACCACGATACGGAACAGGCGCTGCTGGCGCTTTCGCTCGCGATTGACGCTGGCGTTGATCTGGCGGCCGCGCAACAGGGCCCCGTATTGCATCTGTGTGATGTCCATCAAACCGACCCCCGTAGTGTCGTCAATCGCCGATGCGGTGACAGTACATGATCGACACAGAGTGTGCAAATGACTCACGCTGAGTGGTTGCAGGGTGGACCGGCCGCGGGACCGATTGACGACTTCTTGAGGTTCACCGCGTCGGGATATGGCAGTTTAGCTGGGATTATTCTTCCGTCGATGGTGGTCGTCTGGCCTGCTTGCGCTGGGCCACGTGCCGCTTGCTGGCCAAACGCTTGCGCACCGCCGAGGCCGACGGACGGGTCGCCCGTCGAGGAGGAGGCGGCGGCTTGGCGGCCTCGTCGAGTCGCTCCAACGCGGCAGCCCATGCTGTCGCCCGGTTGCGGAACTGCGACCGTGATCCCGCCGACGACGCGGTGATGGTTGGCCCCACCGCGGCCAGCACCCGGTCGCGGATCGCCGCGCTGAGTCCCGCCTCGTCGATCTCGATGGTGACCGTGACAGCGGTGTCCGAGGTGTTGGCGTGCTGGCCACCGGGTCCTCCGGAACGCGTTGCAACCCACGACACCGCATCCGCTGCGACACGCAGGCCACGCGGGGTTCGGTACACGCCATCGACCGGATCCACGGGTCCAGTGTGGCAGCCGCGGTCTGGCGGCGAACCGTCATCGGGATTAGCGTCCGGACGGTGAACCCCTGGGAACAGTTGCTCGCGGGAATTGACCTTCCCTTCCATCCCGATCTGTGCGTGCCGTCGCTCACCGAGGTCATGCTTCCGATCCCGCATCCCGAGGCGATTGCCGATGTCGAGGCCACCGCGCACCAGCAGGTCGTCGATCGGTTGGCGGGCTCGGTCACCGACGGCATGACGGTGGCCGTTGGTGCAGGCAGTCGCGGGTTGGTCGAACGCGTCGCGGTGCTGCGGGGAGCGATCAGCGGCCTGCGCGCGCTCGGGGCGGCGCCGTTCGTCGTGCCGGCGATGGGCAGCCACGGTGGTGCCACGGCCGAGGGCCAACGATCGATGCTGGAGACCCTCGGAATGACCGAGGAAGCGATCGACTGCGAGATCCGGGCGACCATGGAGACCGTCGAGATCGCCCGCACGCACGACGGCATGCCGCTGTACCTCGATCGCCACGCGGCGGGCGCCGACCGGATCATGCCGGTCAATCGCATCAAGCCGCACACGTGCTTCAAAGGACCGATCGAGAGCGGGCTCACCAAGATGGCCGTCGTCGGATTCGGCAAGCAGCCCGGCGCCGCGCAGATCCACGCGTGCGGGCCGATCGAGATGCGCAACCGGTTGCTCAACGGCATCGCCGCGTTGAAGGGCACCGGTCGGCTGCTCGGTGGCGTCGGGACACTGGAATCGGCAGACGGCCATGTGGTCGACGTGCGGGCGCTGACGGCCGATGAGGTCGGCGCCGACACCGAGATCAACCTGACCGATGAGGCTCGCGATCTCGTGCCGCCACTGCCGTTCCCCGTGATCGACGTGCTGATCATCGAGCAGGGTGGCAAGGACATCAGCGGCACCACGATCGATCCCAACGTCACCGGACGGTTCTGGGTCCACGGCCTGGCGGATTCCGAGTCACCGCGGGTCAGCACCATCGTGCTGCTGGGCATCACCGAGGCATCCGGGGGCAACGTGCTGGGGATCGGGTTCGCCGACTTCATCCCGGCGTCGGTCGCTGCCGGCATCAACTGGCAGAAGACCTATGTCAACTGCTTCACCGCCGGCCCATCCGGCGTGCGCCGCAGTCGCATGCCGATGGTGCTGCCGACCGAGACCGACTGCATCAAGGCCGCGCTCAGCATGTGCGGCAAGGCCGTCGACGAGCCCAAGAGCGTCGTGCGGATCCGCAGCACGTTGCACCTCACACGGTGCTGGGTCAGCGAACCGCTGCTGGCCCAACTCCCCGCGGGCTCCCAGATCATCGCCTGACCCCGAGACCGCGCGCCCCGTTTCATCGGGCGCGGTGTGTGAGGAGGAGTACCGGGATCGCGCCCGACTGGGGTTGGCGCGCCGGTCAGGTGCGGGTGGATTCGGCGGCGTCGAGCTGGGCCCGGGTGAGCAGCGAGGTCATGGTCAAACCCTCCGCAGCGAGCGCCGAACCGTGATCGGGGCTGCGATCGATCACGCAGACGACATGGTCGACCAGCGCACCGAGGTCGCGCAACTGACGCGTCGAGATCACGACCTGGCCGCCGGTGGTGATCACGTCCTCGATGACGGTGACGCGTTTGCCGGCGATCACTGCGCCCTCGGCGAGTTGGGCGGTGCCATACGTCTTGGCCTCCTTGCGCACGAACGCTGCGGGGATGCCGGTGCGCAGTGACAGGGCCGTGGCAATGGGCACCCCACCGAGCTCCAACCCGGCCAACACCTCGGTGCCGGTTGGGAGCAGCGGCTCGAGCGCGGCGGCGATGTCGGCCAGCAGCACAGGATCGGCCTCGAACCGATACTTGTCGAAGTATTCGGCGGCGATCTGGCCGGAACGCAACGTGAAGGTGCCGGTGAGGCGGGCGATCGAATTGACCCGGGCGGCAAGGGACTCAGGAGACATGATCGCCAGTCTGTTCGCCGAGGTGGCCGCGCATCAACACTTCCTGGGCAACGGTGGCCACATGCGCCCCGTCGGCGGCGAACACGTGCCCGATCGCCAGGCCGCGACCACCGACGAAGTTGAGGCAGGTGAAGTCGTGCAGGTGCCATTGGTCGGCGCGCA
>JANMNE010000405.1:0-9188 GCA_031373785.1 Ilumatobacteraceae bacterium | reverse complement strand
CAAGGCCGGCGAGGTGCTCGTCGGCGAAGTGGCCAAGCGCCAGGCGATCACGAACTCCGACCGCACGTTCCGCAGCATCAAGCGGCACATGGGCGAGTCGTGGAAGAGCCCCGACATCGACGGCAAGCAGTACACACCCCAGGAGATCAGCGCCCGCACGCTGATGAAGTTGAAGCGAGATGCGGAGGCGTACCTCGGCGACACCGTCACCCAGGCCGTCATCACCGTTCCCGCGTACTTCGACGATGCCCAGCGCACCGCGACCAAAGAAGCCGGTGCGATTGCCGGCCTCGAAGTGCTGCGCATCATCAACGAGCCCACCGCCGCGGCGCTTGCCTACGGCCTCGACAAGGGCGCCGAGGACGAGAAGGTCCTGGTGTTCGACCTCGGTGGCGGCACGTTCGACGTGTCGGTGCTCGAGATCGGCGATGGCGTGTTCGAAGTGAAGAGCACGCACGGCGACACCCACCTCGGCGGCGACGACTGGGATCAGCGCATCATCGACTGGCTCGTCCAGCAGTTCAAGTCCGCCCACGGCGTCGACCTGTCGGCTGACCGCATGGCCGGCCAGCGCCTGAAGGAAGCGGCCGAGAAGGCCAAGATCGAGCTCAGCCAAGTGCAACAGACACAGATCAACCTGCCGTTCATCACCGCCACGGCGGAAGGGCCGCTGCACCTCGACGAGTCGCTGACCCGCGCCAAGTTCCAAGAGATGACCGCCGACCTGATGGAGCGCTGCCGCATCCCGTTCGAGCAGGCTCTGAAAGACGCCGGGATCAGCAAGGGTGAACTGAACCACGTCATCCTGGTCGGCGGGTCCACCCGCATGCCCGCCGTGGTCGATCTGGTGGTCAGCCTCGCCGGCAAGGAGCCCAACAAGAGCGTCAACCCCGACGAAGTCGTCGCGGTCGGCGCAGCAGTGCAGGCCGGCGTGCTGCGTGGTGACGTGAAAGACGTGCTGCTGCTCGACGTCACCCCACTGAGTCTCGGCATCGAGACCAAGGGCGGCGTCATGACCAAGCTCATCGAGCGCAACACCACCATCCCCACCAAGCGCACCGAGGTCTTCACGACGGCCGACGACATGCAGCCGAGTGTCGAGATCCACGTGCTGCAGGGCGAGCGCGAAATGGCCGGGTACAACAAGACGCTCGGCAAGTTCCAGCTCGTCGACCTGCCGCCGGCACCGCGCGGCGTGCCCCAGATCGAGGTCACCTTCGACATCGACGCCAACGGCATCGTGCACGTCAGCGCCAAGGACCGTGCCACCGGCAAGATCCAGTCGATGACCATCACCGGTCAGTCGACCCTCGACAAGAAGGACATCGATCAGATGATCCGCGATGCCGAGGCCCACGCCGAAGACGATCGCAAGCGTCGTGAAGAGGCCGAGATCCGCAACAACGCCGACTCGCTGGTGTACCAGATGGAGAAGGTGCTGCGCGACAACGCTGACAAGGTCGACGCCGCCGAGAAGGCCACCGTCGAAGCACCGCTGGCCGAGTTGAAGACCGCGCTCGCCGGCAACGACATGGATGTGATCCGCGCCGCCCACGAAAAACTGATGGCCGCAAGCCAGGCGTTCAGCCAGAAGCTGTACGAGAATGCCGCACGCGACGAGAACGCGGCCGGCACGTCGGCATCCGGGCAGACCGGTGGCGACGCGAGCAACGACGACGACATCGTCGATGCGGAGATTGTCGAAGAGGATCCCGCGCAATGAGCGATGTCTCCACGGGTCCGTCATCGGAGGGTCCGGTCACCGGAGAAGATCCGACCCTCGAGCCCGTCGACGAGGCGTCGGACGACGTGGCCGAACCGTCTGAACTCGAGGTCGCGCTGCTCGAGCGAGACGAGTGGATGGATCGGGCTCAGCGGATTGCGGCCGATTTCGAGAACTACCGCCGCCGGCTGGCGACGCAACGCACCGACGACATCGACCGGGCGACCGGTCGGCTGGCCGAGGCACTGCTCCCAGTGCTCGATGCCTGCGAAGCGGCGTTCGTACAACACCCCGCCGAGATCGAGCCGCTGTTCAACCTGATGCTCAGCGAGTTGAAGAAGCAGGGCCTCGAGTCGATGAACCTGCACGAGCAGCCATTCGATCCGCACCTCGCCGATGCCGTTCTGCACGAGCCGGGCGAGGGCGAGCCGATCGTCAGCGAAGTGCTGCGCTCGGGCTACACATGGAATGGCAAGGTCCTTCGACCGGCAATGGTCAAGGTCCGCGGCTGAAGTCGGGGCACGCCCGGGCGACACGACCGCAGGAGGCAAGCGAGGAGGTGATGATCTGTGGCAGCACAGCGTGAGTGGTACGAGAAGGACTATTACAAGGTGCTCGGCGTCAGCGAAGACGCCGTGCCCAAAGACATCACCAAGGCCTACCGCAAGTTGGCCCGCGGCAGCCATCCCGACACGCACCCCGGCGACGACGCTGCCGAGGAACGCTTCAAGGAGGTCAGCGCGGCGTACGACGTGTTGGGCGATGAGGCCAAGCGCAAGGAGTACGACGAAGTCCGCAAGCTGGGTCCGATCGGCGGGTTCCAAGGCGGCGGTCCCGGTGGTCCGTCGGGACACAACTTCAACGTCGGCAGTGATGGCCTCGGCGACGTGCTGGCGCAGATGTTCGGCCGTGGGCGACGCGGCGGCGGTCCGTCGGCTTCCGCCGGACCACAACGTGGCGCTGATGTCGAGGCGACGCTGAGCCTCGACTTCGCGGATGCGGCGACAGGTCTCACGACAACGCTGCACCTCACCAGCGATGCGCAGTGCAGCACGTGCAATGGCAGCGGCGCCAAGCCCGGGACCCAACCGAAGGTCTGTTCGAACTGCGGTGGTCGCGGCGTGATCGACGACAACCAGGGGCTGTTCTCGTTCTCGTCGCCGTGCCGCGTGTGCGGCGGCCGCGGTGTGGTGATCACCGATGCGTGTCCCACGTGCCATGGCACGGGCAGCGAGCGACGCGCTCGCGAGGTGCAGGCCCGCATCCCCGCCGGCGTTGCCGACGGCCAGAAGATCCGCCTCAAAGGCCGCGGTGCTCCGGGGCGCAACGGTGGCCCGTCCGGCGACCTGATCGTGGAGTGCCGTGTGGCCCCGCATCAGCTCTTCGGTCGCGACGGCCACAACCTCACGGTCAAGGTGCCGGTCACCTTCGCCGAGGCGGCGCTCGGTGGCGACATCGACGTGCCGACCCTCGACGGCCCGCGGGTGATGCTGCGGCTGCGCCCCGGCACGCCCTCCGGCTCCCGGCACCGGGTCAAGGGCAAGGGCATCGTCACCAGCAAGGCCGCGGGCGATCTGATCGTCACCGTCGACGTGCAGGTGCCGACCCATCTCAACGACGAGCAGCGCGCAGCGGTCGAGGCCCTTGCTGCAGCGACTACCGTTTCCCCACGGACTCGATTGGAGTCATGACCATGCGATCTCAGAACCACGCCGTCTACGTCATCTCGGTTGCCGCCGAGTTGGCCGGCATGCATCCACAGACACTGCGCATCTACGAGCGACGCGGCCTCGTGCAGCCGGCGCGCACACAAGGTGGCAACCGTCGCTACAGCGACGTCGACATCGAATGCCTGCGACGCATCAGCGAACTGGCTGCCGAAGGGATGAACCTGGAAGGCATCCGCCGCGTGATGCAGTTGGAGACCGAGAACGAACAGCTGCGCGCCGAGAACGCCGAGCTGCGCCAAGTGGCCTCGTCGGCACTGGCCGAAGCCGACCGTCGGGCGCCACGACGCGATCTCGTGCCGTTGCGCCAGGAGGTCTCGGTGTTCGGCGGGTCACGCCTCGGTCGTTCGAGCTAACACCGGCGCCGAGTCGGTGGCGACCGGCAGATCGAGCGTGAAGATGGCTCCGCCGTCGGGGTGATTGGCGACGGTCGCAGTGCCGCCGTGTGATGCTGCGATCGCCGCGACGATCGACAGCCCGAGCCCGGCCTTCGGCCCGACGCGCGACGGGTCGGCACGCCAGAACCTGTCGAAGGCGTGCTGCAACGCTTCGCCGGACAAACCAGCTCCGTGGTCGCGCACGGTCAGCATGGCTCGGTTGTCGGCGACACGAGCGGCCACCTCGATCGCGCTGCCGGCAGGTGTGTGCGTGACGGCGTTGGAGACGAGGTTGGCGATCGTCTGACGCAGATGGTCCTGTACCCCGTCGACCGGAACGGACTCTGCGGCATCGAGGGTGATGTGCCGATCGGGATCGGCGGCGACCGCATCGCTACACGCGTCGGCCGCCAACACCGCGAGATCGACCCGCGTCGGTTCGATGTCGCGTCGCTCGTCGAGGCGTGCCAGCAGCAAGAGGTCATCGACCAACACGCGCATCCGCGTCGATTCCTCCTCGATGCGTCGCATGATCACATCGGTGTCGACGTGCTCGTTGGCGACCCCGAGCCGGAACAGCTCGGCGAAGCCTTGGATCGAGGTCAGCGGCGTGCGCAGCTCGTGTGACGCGTCGGCGAGGAACTGGCGCAACTTGGCCTCCGACTCCTTCTGGGCGGCGAACGCCTCCTGCAGGTTGTCGAGCATCTCGTTCAACGCCTGGCCGAGCTGACCGACCTCGGCGCGGCCGTCGCCGTGTGTGACGCGCAGCGACATGTCGCCGCCGCGTATCGACCCGGCGGCGACGGCCATCGTCTCGAGGGGACGAAGGCCGCGCCGCAGGATCAGCCACGAGCCGATGGTCAGCAGGGCCAAGATCGCCGCAGCGGCGATGGCCTCGATCAGGACAAGTCCGCGCAATGATTCGGCGACGTCTCTCAGTGGATTGGCGGGCCGCGCCCGAACTGGATCCTCGACCTGCACCGGTTCCTCGGTGGCCTGGCGGCGGGCCCCAGGGTGGCCACCACGGTCCGCCACCCGCGGGCACCGCGGCACCGGCTGACACGTCGGCAACGGCGACCGCAGTCACCGGCTGACATCGTCGTCCGACGCAGTTGCAGCGAGTCCAGCCCCGCGGGGTTGGGCTCGCTGTTCGTGTTTTCGTCAGCGTTCGTCAGCGTTCGTCAGCGTTCGTCGGCGTCGGGGCGGAACCGGGCGAGGGCGTGCCAGGCCGAGCGGAGGACCTCGGCCACGTCGGTGCGGTCGAGGTGCATCGCCGGTAGCGACAGCCCCTCGGTGGGCACCTTGCACCGGGGGATGTCGATGTCGTCGCCGGCGAACGCGCGCCACTCCGGGGTCTCGAACGGTGAGGGCGGTGGGGCCGGCGGAACGAGCCGGAGATGGCGGTCGGCCCGGGCTCGCGAGCCGACCTTGGGACGGGCGCGGTCGTCGAGATCGCCGCAGCGCCACGTAGCCAGGAGCTCCGGCCGTGGGCCGAGCTCGGCGGCCAACGCCAGCAACGCTGCCACGGCGTGCTTGCACGGATCGTCCCAGTCGGGGCAGGTGCACGAGCACAGCAGTTCGTCGCCGCGCGGGATCAGGCGGGCGACGTGGGATCGCTCGAGCACCTGACCGAGATCGTCGGGCCGGGCGACCATCTCGACCGTGATGGTCACGTGGTACGGCTCGGGACGCCCACCGACCACCGTCGCCAGCAGCACACCTTCGGAGAGCTCCAGACGCGAGACGGCATTGTCGGCGAGGTAGCCCTTGCCACGGCGGAAGCGCTGTGGGTCTGCCAGCCCGGCGACGGTGACCGAGAGCAACGACGCGGCCAGGCGACCGGCCGCCGACGGTTCGCGCCGCAGGTGCGCCGGCCCGGGGGTGATGACGATGCTCACGAGCCTCGCACCGCGTGATGATCGAGCACGATCAGGTCGCGCAACTCGTCGGTCGACAGTTCGCTGAGCCACGTCTCGCCCGTCGTGCCGATGACGGCGTCGGCCAGGGCGCGCTTGTCGTTGATCATCGCGTCGACGCGTTCCTCGATCGTGCCCTGGCAGACGAGCTTGTGCACGAACACCGACCGGTGCTGGCCGATGCGCCATGCCCGGTCGGTGGCCTGGTCTTCGACGGCCGGGTTCCACCATCGGTCGTAGTGCACCACCCGCGACGCCGCAGTGAGGTTGAGGCCGGTACCACCGGCGCGCAACGACACCAGCAGCAGTGGCGATGCCGACCCGACCTGGAACTCGTCGACCATCCGGTCGCGGCCCTTCCTCGGCACGCCGCCGTGGAGGAACGGGGTCGGCAGGGCGAAGCGTTCCTGCAGATGTCGCTGCAACAGCAGACCCATCTCCCGGAACTGGGTGAAGACCAGGGCCTGCTCGCCGGCATCGAGCAGGTCGGTGATCAGTTCGTCGAAGCGGGTCAGCTTGCCCGACCTGCCACCGAGCCGCGAACCGTCGCCCAACGCCTGCGCCGGATGGTTACAGATCTGCTTCAGGCGCGTCAGTGCCGCCAAGACGAGGCCGCGCCGGCGCATGCCGGTGGCCTGCTGGGCGTCGGCCAGCACTTGATCGACGACACCTTGGTACATGCTGGCCTGCTCGCGGGTCAGCGATGCCCACGCCAACTGCTCGACCTTGTCGGGTAGGTCGGGCACCAGCGACTTGTCGGCCTTGGTCCGCCGCAGCAGGAACGGCGAGGTGAGTTGACGCAACGCGGCCGCCGCGGCGACATCGTGGTTTCGTTCGATGGGCGTGGCGAAGCGGTGACGGAACTGGTTGAGGTTGCCGAGCAGGCCCGGCGTGACCATCGACATGATCGACCACAGCTCGCTGAGCCGGTTCTCGACCGGTGTGCCGGTGAGGGCGATGTGCTGTTGCGCGGGCAGGGTGCGCAATGCCTTTGCGGATCGTGTCTCGGGGTTCTTGACGGCCTGCGCTTCGTCGAGTACCACCACGGCCCAGTCGATGGCGGTGAGCGTGTCGATGTCGCGTGCCGCGACGTGGTACGTGGTGATGATCAGATCGTGCTGGGCCACGACGTTGGCGAACGTGGCCGCACCGCTGCGGCCGGTGCCGTGGTGCACGGCGACCCGAAGCATCGGGGTGAACCGTGCGGATTCGGCTTCCCAGTTGCGCACGACCGACAGTGGGCAGATCACCAGGTGCGGCCCCGGTAAGGCAGCGAGGTGAGCGAGCGTGGTGGGCGTCTTGCCGAGGCCCATGTCGTCGGCCAGGCACCCCCCGAGGCCGAGTTGGTGGAGGAACTGCAGCCAACCGAGACCGCGCCGCTGATACGGGCGCAGCGTGGCCATGAACCCGGCCGGCTCCACCCCTTCGGCGAGCGCCGCGTCGGGCAGCCCTTGCAACAGGTCGCCGAGCCAGCCGCTGGCGTCGATGGCCGGAGTGTTGCCGTCTGCCTCGTCGGTCGGCTTGGTCGCTGCTGCAGCGTCTGCTTCCGCGGCCATCTCGGCGGCGAGGCGCAGCAGTTCGAGTGTCGACAGTTCGGCGTGGTCGCGTCGGTGTTCGGCGAGGTTGGCCAGGGCGCGCTTGGCCTCGGTGCGGTCGAGCCGGACCCAGCGGCCATTGATGTTGATCAGCCCGGCACCGGAGGCCGCGGCGCGCTCGAGCACTGCCTCGTCGACCGGGGTGTCGTCGACCACGACCGTCCAGTTGACGATGGCCGACGCGCTGAAGCGGCTGGTACCCGTTGCCTCCTTCGGCTGGGCGACTCCCTTGGTGGTCGCTGTTCGCCGGGTGAGGCGCTCTGGGGTCAACAGTTCGATGTCGACGGCAGACAGCGCATCGACCGCTTCGAGCGTGGCCGCCGCGGTATCGAGGTCGATCCCTGCCGGCGGGTCGGCAAGCCATCCCGACAGCCACGGCGCGAGCATCTCGATGTCGACGCGTGCGGTGGCCAGGCAGTCGCCGAGCATCGGCATGAACCGCGTCTCGCCGGCGAGGTTGATCGCCGACGGCCGGCCCGCGGCGACATCGTCTGCTGTACACCAGCGGCTGCGGTCGTCGGGGTCGACCAGCTCCAGCGACAACGGCCAATCGCCCTGTGGATCGTCGGGCAACGCCAGGCGGAGCCGGGCCCGTACCACGGGCTCGCCCTCGGCGCGGCGGATGGCCTGGTCGAACATCGTGGCCAGATCGTCGAGCGACTCGGCCAGCTCGGAATCGACCCGGAACTCGCCGGCTGGTGCGCTGAGCGCACGCGCCGCCGCCCGTGCGGCCCGCGCTGTCGCCCGGCGGGTGTCGGTGATGGGCGCATGCCACCCCGCGCCGGCCAGCAGCAACCGCGCCGTCTGATCGACGAACGACTCGATGATCACGACGGTGAGCTCCTCGGGCGTGAAACCGGGGCTGGCCACGCCCACCACCGGCGGCTGCGTCGCCGCCAACTCGGCCACCGGCCCGGCGAGGTCCGCACGCAGCGGCTTCCACCTGGCGACCCACCATCCGAGACCCGTGTCGGTGAGGTGGGGCAGCACGCGCCCGGCGGTCACCAGCCGGATGGCGACCGAGTAGGTCTCACCGAGCCAGCCCACCGATGCACCGGCGTCGCTGCCGAGGGCGTCGAGTTGGCCGAGCGCCGCCAGTGACGCAACCGTCAGCCGCTGGCACATCACTTGCTGCTCGCCGCCCGGCAGCGCCATGCGCACCACCCGCATCGACCCGTTGTGCGGCGCCAGCGGTCGCCGGAACGTCGAACTGACGACCGCCTGCAGGTTCCCGCCGTACACCCCGCGGCCCGGCTGCCAGGCCACGACTTCGCCATCGAGCCAGGTCAGCTGCAAGCCAGGTGACGGCGCGACGTTGGGACGGATGGGCACATGTCGAGTGTAGGAGTGGGGTGTGCGCCGGTTTCGGCGTTGTCGTGCGCAAGACTGTGCCGAACATGTCGCATCTGTGGGATCCTCCCGATCCGGACCACGAGCGCCGATATCGCGCTGGTCGTTCCAATCGCAGCGTGGGCATCGTGCTCCTCGTGGTGACCGCGCTCGTCGCCGGTGGCGTCGTCTCCTATGTGCTGTCGCAGTGGCAGGACGCCCGATCCGGTGTCGCCGCACTGCCGACCGCCGTGCCGACTGTTTCGTCGACCTCGACGACGTCGACAACCACGTCGACCACGCTCGCGCCCACCACGACCAGCACGACCACGACGGTGCCGATCATCGCCGGGGCCCCGGTGGTCGGTGATCACATGGTCTTCGCCGACGGGTATCCCCTCGGTCACGTGTCGCCCAGCGGGTTCGCCGTCTATCAAGGTGATGCCGTCTCGCAGTTGCGCCTCGGGGCCGCGCAGATGTCGTCGGTCGTCAACTTCGTCGGCGCGCAGTTCAGCGTGCAG
>JANMNE010000379.1:0-44030 GCA_031373785.1 Ilumatobacteraceae bacterium | reverse complement strand
ACGAGCGAGAGGAGCGGGCGTGGCGGTCGCTGCAGTTCATGCAGATGCGCCTCGAAGGCGAACTCGCCCGTCAGCTGACGGCCGACTCGGGCCTGTCGTATCCGGACTACCTCGTGCTGGTGGCGCTGACCGACCGGCCGGACGGCAGGATGCGGCTGTTCGAGCTCGGCGACGCTCTCGGGTGGGAGAAGAGCCGGCTCTCGCACCATGTCGCGCGCATGACAGATCGCGGGCTGGTGACGAAGGAGAAGTGCGACTCGGACCGCCGCGGCGCCTTCGTGGTCATCACCAAACACGGACGCAAGGAGATCGAAGCGGCCGCGCCCGGACACTTGACCGCTGTCCGGCGTCTGTTCGTCGACCGGCTCACCCCTTCCCAGCTCGACGCGATCGGCGAGGCCGCCGGCATCGTGCTCGCGTCGCTCGACGAGCAGAGCCGGTGACGGCTTTCGTTCAGTCGGCGACCGCGGTGGTGACTCCTACGAGTTTGCCGGCGACGCGGTTGGCGTCGATGTCGGCGTGGGCCTTGGGGATGTCCTCGAGACGGTATGTCGTTGCTGGGCCGAGGTTGATGGTGCCGTCGGCGATGCGGTCGAGAAATCGCTGCAACACGGCAGCCGGGAGATCGTCGGCGTCTCCGCCGTACGCGGTGAGCCGAACCCCTTTGGGGAGGTAGTCGATCGGATAGAAGTCCTTCACGATCCAATCGTTGGAAAGCATCCCGGCGAAGCACACCGTGCCGTGGACCTTGATCGCGGCGAGCGTGTCGGGGAGTGTCGTTGTGCCGACGAGCTCCAGTCCGGCGTCGACGCCGTCGGGGTACAGGCGTCGGACTTGGTCGGCGACGTGACCGTCGTCGACCAGCGGGTGATCGACCCCGTGCTCGGCCAGCAGGTCGAGCCGGTCGCGTTGGCGGGTCGTGGCGAGCACTGTCGCGCCGAGATCGTGGGCGAGTGCAGCGACCGCGAAGCCGAGCGACGAGGTGCCGCCGCGAATCAGCACCACTTGGCCCGCCTGCAGGTCGAGGCCGGTGGTGAGACAACCGTATGCGGTCTGGAGAGTTTCGGGGACCTGACCGATGACCGACCACGGCAGGTCCGATCGGAACGGGATGACCGACTCGCGGGGCACAACGGTGTACTCGGCGTAGCCGCCGTCGAACGCGCGGCCCATGCCACCCGTCAGCGCGGCAACCTGTTGGCCCTCGACAAGGTCGGTGCCGTTGGCATTGTCGACGATGCCAACGGCTTCGATCCCGGGCACCCGTGGCAGCGTGACGTTGGTAGCGAGGCCGAGGCGGAGGTGGACGTCGGAGCGGTTGAGTCCGAATGCTCGTACGGCAATGCGAACCCAACCGGGCGGGGCGTGGGGGATCGCTCGTTCCTCCAGCTCGAGGTTCTCCGCCGGGCCTGGCTTACGGAGAACGATGGCGCGCATCATCGCGGTCATTGTCGGGTTCACCTCCGATTGATCGACGACGGCCGTCGACCGAAGTCTTCCATGTGCACTGTGCGTCAGCTCGCCGCGGCGGATGCGCGTTCGAGGTCGGCTTCGATTCGTCGGGCCGTCTCGTGAAGGGCTTCGATCTGCTCTGGTAGGCGGTCGCGGTTGTACCGAGCAGTTGGCATGGCGAGACAGATGGCCGCGCATGGAACGGCGGCGGCGTCCCTGACGGCGATGCCGATGGCGGTCAGGCCGGTCTCGGTCTGTTGGTTGTTGATTGCGTAGCCGCGGCGACGGACCAGGGCGAGCTCGCGGTGGAGTTTGGCGAGATCCAAGTCGTCGGTGTCGGGGAACCGTTCGTTGACCGCATCACGTGTGAGGGCGGCGAGAATTGCCTTGCCGCCGGAGGTGATGTGGGCTGGAAGAAATCGCCCGACTCGGTCACCGACGCGAAGTACGCGGTGGCATTCGATGGTCACGATGAATCGGGCGTCGGAGCCGGCGAGCACGACAAGGTTCGACGACTCGTCGACCCGTTCGACGAGGGATTGCATGTGCGGTGTGGCGATGTCGCGCAGCAGAGGAATCGGCGCATCCGTCGGCGCCAGAGGTCGCAACGCAAGCCCGGAACGATAGGTCCGGTCGTCGTTCTTGTGGGCGAAGTCGCGGTAGACGAGCATGGCCAGCAGACGATGAGCGGTCGACGGTGCAACGCCAAGACGCTCGGCTACATCGGTGAGACGAAGCGGCCCTTCTGCCTGCAGAATCTGGGCGAGCTGCAGGGCGTGGTCGACCGAGTTCAGCGCATAGGGCGGCTTGTTCTGCATAACGGAAAACCGTAGACCGTAGAACAGAACACGTCCATTGCTGTCGTTCTGCACGGCAGAAAACTCTCGACCGCAAAACAGAAGACGTAGATTCTGGCTTCATGACAATTGACGGGTTGCCGATTGATGTGGCAGAACGGGAGGAGGCCTTCTACCGCGGGCTCGCGGACGAGAACCTCATCCCGTTGTGGACCGAGATCGGCGACCTGATGCCGGTGCAGCCGGCGTCTCGAGCGGTGCCGCACCGGTGGCGGTGGTCGACCTTGCTGGCGTTGGCCGAGACCGCTGGCGAACTGGTCCCGCTCGGGCGCGGTGGAGAACGACGGGCGATCGCGTTGGCCAACCCCGGGCTCGGTGGCCGACCATTCGCGACCCCGACGCTGTGGGCCGCCATCCAGTACCTGCGTCCCGCGGAGAACGCGCCGGTGCACCGGCACAGCCAGAACGCGTTCCGGTTCGTGATCGAGGGTGAGGGCGTGTGGACCATGGTCAACGGAGACGCCGTGGCGATGCGCAGGGGCGACTTCCTGCCGCAGGCGGCTTGGAACTGGCACGGACACGTGAATCAGATCACTGAGCCGATGGCCTGGCTCGACGGACTCGACATCCCGGTGCAGTCGTGGCTGGAGTCGACCTTCTTCGAGGTTGGTCCGGAGACAGTCGACTGCGATGCACTGGTCGCCACATCGCGTTCCGAGCATCTGTGGGCGCATCCTGGTCTGCGCCCGTTGACGCAGCTCGGCCCCGCTCCGGCGACACCGCTGCTCGCATACCGCTGGGAGCACACCGATCGCGCCCTGGACGCACAACTCGCACTGGAGGCCGATGGGCATCCGGTCACGATCGAGCCCGGGCACGCCGCTGTCCGCTACGTCAACCCGACGACGGGAGGCGACGTCTTGCCGACGATCCGTGCTGATTTTCATCGCTTCGCGCCCGGAGCGGTGAGTGCGACTCGTCGCGAAGTCGGCTCGTCCGTGTATCAGGTTTTCGACGGCACGGCCGACGTACGAGTCGGGGCCGAGACGTGGCGTGTGGCCCGAGGAGACCTGTTCGTGGTCCCGTCGTGGCAGCCGCTGAAGGTGGCATGTGAGGGCGACGGTGTCGATCTGTTCCGGTTCACCGATGCACCGATCTTGGAGGCGCTCGGGCAACACCGAACCGAGGTCGACGCATGAGGTTGGCGACGGTGCGGATCGACGGCGGCACGCGCGCCGTACTGGCCGACGGCGATGGCTACGTCGATCTCGGTGTCGCAGACGTCGGCGCGCTGCTGGCCGAGCCGGACTGGTCCGAACGAGCGGCGTCAGCCGGCGACCACGCTGTTCGCTCCGGCACCGCCGACGTCGGGCTTGCGCCGCTGGTGCTGACGCCCGGCAAGGTCGTGTGTGTGGGGTTGAACTACCGGACCCACATTCTCGAGATGGGGCGCGAACTGCCGGAGTACCCGACGCTGTTCGCCAAGTTCGCGGATGCGCTGGTCGGTGCCAACGACGACATCGCGCTACCCCCAGAATCTGATGCGATGGACTGGGAAGCTGAACTGGTCGTGGTGATCGGGCGAGCCGTGCGCCGCGCCGACGAAGAGCAGGCCGCGGCGGCGATCGCCGGGTTCACCATCATCAACGACGTCACGATGCGCGATTGGCAGTTCCGCACCCGTGAATGGCTGCAAGGCAAGACCTTCGAAGGCACCACCCCGTTGGGACCAGTGCTGGTAACCCCCGACGAGCTCGCAGGAGGTGTCCGACCGGCACTGGCGATGACATGCACCGTCGACGGCGAACTCGTCCAACAGGCCGATACCGGCGACCTCGTGTTCGATCCGGTTGCCCTGGTGAGGTACGTGTCGACGATCGGGACACTGAGGCCGGGCGACATCATTGCCACCGGCACACCGGGTGGCGTCGGCCACGCACGAACCCCGCCTCGCTACCTGAGCGTTGGACAAACTGTGGTCACCGAGATCGATGGCATCGGTCGACTGACGAACACCGTGCGCCACGGATGAGTGCAGACACCACGCTCCAACGGCTTACGCCGATGTTCTTGAGGGCGGTCGACTCGTTGAGCGACGCATCATTCGCCGAACCGACCTCGTTGCCCGGCTGGACCCGAGCGCACGTCATCGCCCACGTCCACTCGAACGCCGAAGCCCTGCGACGCCTCGTTCGGTGGGCGCGTACCGGAGACGAATCACGGATGTACGCGAGTCCCGCCCAACGGAGCGAGGAGATCGAAAGCGGCGCCCGGCTCGAACCGGGAAAACTCCGCGCGCTCGTTCACGAATCGGCCGCCGCGTTGGATGATGACCTCGCGCAGCTCACCACTGCCGAGCGGGAGAACACCGTCGTCACCGCACAGGGACGTTCCATTGCTGCTGCGGAGATTCCATGGCTGCGATGCCGGGAAGTCGGTGTCCATGTCATCGACCTGGACGCCGGGGTCACGTTCGCCGAGCTCCCCGACGAGTTCCTCGCTGAACTCGTGCAAGACGTCATCGTCAGACGAACCGCCAACGGCGAACTGGCTGCGGTTGCAGCGTGGCTCACCGGCCGAGCAAGAACTGGGGAGGCGATCGGCGTCTGGCTGTGACTGCCACCGGCCGTCAGCAGTCGACGAGCTACCGGCGTTCGGCTTGATGGCGTTCGGTCGCCGCGGCGACGGCCCGCTCGACGCGACCGTCAAGCTCCTCCCATTCGCCGATCGCCCGTTGTTCGGCAGCGAGGGTCTTCGGGGCGAGCCGCTGGAACCGTGGCTTCACGTACTGCGCGAAGAGCTCGTAGTGGCGGTTGACGGCTGCCGGACGGGCCCATTCATGATGGACCATGAGGTACGCGCCAAACCCACCGTTCGATTGCTTCTCGAGCCGTTCGATCTGCTCGATGGCGTCATCCGGTGTTCCGATCACGCCCAATCCGGTCTCGTTGACCCAGGCGACGCGCTCTTCGAACGTTTCGCCCGCGGCGCGGAAGTGGGGCACGGCGAGGATCTTCTGGGTGTAGTGGCACCAGTCATCGAGGCCGAAGCGAACGTCTTCGATGGCCTGCTCACGGGTCTCGGCGAGGTGCATCGGGCCGACGAGGCGCCATTTGTTGCGATCCGCCACCGTCCCGAACTGGGCGGCACGCTGTTCCATGACGTCCCAGTGATGTGCCAGCAGGTCGAAGCCGGCGGAGGTCGTGGCGCCGATCGACAGCAGTCCGAGGCCGTGCCGGCCAGCGACACGGGGACCGGTCGGCGAGGCGATCGCTGCGACAGCAATCTCGAAGTCGGTGTACGGCCCATACTGCGACTTGGCGTTGACCAGTTTGTAGCGGGGTGTCTCGATCGTGATCGGCTCGTCGCTGCGCAGAAGATGCATCAGCACGTCAGTGTCCTGCTCGAGCGCGCCGCGCTGGTCCTCGATGGAGATGCCGAGCATTGCCGCGTCGCCGGGCAACGCACCCGGCCCGAGCCCAAGCATGAATCGCCCTCGTAGAAGTTGGTCGAGGAAGAACGCCCGATCGGCGACCAGTAGCGGGTTGTGATACGGCAGCGAGAGCACGCCGGTGCCGAGCTTGATGTGCCGGGTCTGCGGAGCGGCGTAGGCGATGAAGATCATCGGGTCGGGGATGATCTCGGTTCCTGCGGAGTGGTGCTCTCCGATCCACGCTTCTTCGTAGCCCAGTCGGTCGAGTAGCTGCACGATTTCCAGGTCGCGCTGGACCGCAGAGATCGGGTCCTGCCCGGCCGGCGGGTGGAACGGTGCCATGAAGATGCCGAAGCGCATGCTGTCCTCCGAATTGTCGTAGTTGTGTTCTGCTGGGCTGTGCTGGTCCTTGGTCAGACTGGGTAGATGATGGCGTTCGGAATCATCTCACTGTCATAGATGCACTCGCGCCGCGAGAAGCGGAGGCCGTTCTCGCCCCGCACGATCGTGTCAAACGATCGGCCGACGTTGAACACGGTTGTCGTGTCCGAGAGCTTCGTACGGAAGATCGCGTAATTCGCCTCGCACTCCCACTGATCCGAGGTTGTGCGTTGCACGATCGGGCTGCTGATGATGTGTCGCTGGTAGTAGGGATCGTGGAACAACGTTTCCTTGATGCCGTAGACCCGGTCGAGCAACATCGCTCGGCTGGTGAACGCGAGCGTGGCGAGCGGTAGCCCGCGTTCGTGATTCTCGCGAGGCTGGAGCCGGTAGACGCAATCATCGGTGAACAGTTCGGGCCACAGGTCCCAGTCGCCCGCGTCGACGATCGACGCGTAGCGAGCGTAGAACTGCGTGATCGAGAACCAATCCTCGAAACTGATCGTCACTCGGCGGCCTCCATAACCGTTCGCCAGTAGTGATACATGCCCCGGATCAACGTCTCGGTGACCATGTGCTCGGTGTCGCCGACCTCACGACCGCCCATCTCCGCGATCGCCTGCGATGCCTTGGTTTCGAAGGCCTGTTGCGAGAACTCGATCACCTCGCCATCGTCGGCCGACACGTACCCGGCGGGGCCGAACAGGTTCGCCTGCCGGAGGCGGCGAGCGGTCATTTCTTCCGTGTCGTCGGCGAACCCGAAATGTGTCCAGACGAAATCGAAGCTGCCATGTCCGTTGGGTTGGATCTGACGCGTGGAGACGCTGTTGACCTGCTGTTGGAAGATGATGCTCGGGAAGATCGTCAACATCACGACTGATGGCCCACCCCACCATGCTTCGGGCACGACGTCGATCTGGCTCGGGTCGTGAAGCTTCATGTCCTCCTTGAAGCTCGACACCTGTGATGTTGCTTCGCCGGTCTTACCTGCGTTGCCGCGCGTCGAGATCATCGCGGCATGTCGGAAGTGGTCGTCCATCCGCAGCTGTGACTTGTTGTCGGCGCGCCAGAGACCGAATGTAACGAACCAGGTGTGCAGGAGACCAGGGTGGTACGGGTCCTTGATGTTCTCCATCATCAATTTCCAGTTCCCCGGAATTCGTTGACGGTTGTATCCGAGCAGCGTCAGCTCGCGACCGTTGAAGAGGCGATCGAAGTAGCCGAGGATCGTCGGTCCGAGGAACTCCTCGAGCGGTTCGACATCGTGGTCGAACGATGCGAACACGACCCCGCCTCGCCGGGCGACCTTCAGTCGTGTGAGGCCGTGGTCGGCGTTGGCGAAGTCCTCGGGCATTCCACCGTGGGTCTCGTCGCGCTCCTTCACACCGGCGCGGAACGGGACGCCGCGGAGATCGCCTTGCAGGTTGTAGCGCCACTGGTGGTACGGGCAGACGAAGCCGGTCGTCGTGCCATGTCTCGCGCGGCAGAACTGCATGCCCCGATGGGCGCACACGTTCTCGACGACATTCACGTCACCCGCCTGGTCGCGGATCACGATCACAGAACGCTCGCCGACGACGGTCCGAACGAAGTCGCCAGGATTCGGTATCTCGGCCTCGAGACCCACGTAACACCAGTGGCGGCGATAGAAGAACCGATCGAGCTCGACGCGGTGCAATTCCTCACTCGTATACACCTCGAACGGAATCCGCGACGTCCCATCGAATTCCCAGTTCAGTTGAGTGGCGGTCATGTTCGCTCCGATCTGGCGGGTGGCTCGATCACGCAGCGTCAGGCATCAGCAGTACTGGCTTGATTGTGGCACCTGAATGCATGTCGTGGATCGCGTCGTTGATATCGGCGAGTGGGTAGGTGCGGATCAGCTTGTCGAACGGCATTCTGCCGCTGAGGAAGTGGTCGACGAGAGCTGGGATCACGACGCGCGGCACCGAGCGACCCTGATTGACGCCGATGATTCGCGGGCCCTTGACGATTGCATCGAGGACATCAACGGCGACCTCGCTGCCGAACGGTGGCGCGCCGACGATTGCGACAATCGAGTCCGTGGCCATGGATGTGAGCGCCTGCTTCAGCACCGCAGTGTTGCCCGACGCCTCGATGATCCGATCGGCGCCACGTCCACCCGTGATCTCCTTGATCGCCTCGACCGAGTCGTCAGTCGCGGCGTTGACGATGTGAGTCGCGCCGAGTTCCTTCGCCAGGGCGAGACGCTCCGGTACGACATCGATCACGATGACCCGATTCGCCGGCGTGAGCATTGCCGCCATCAGCGCCGAGAGTCCGACCCCGCCCGCACCGAAGATCGCGACGGTATGCCCCAGCTCGGGTGCGAGCACCTGGAGCATCGTCGCCGCACCGGTTTGAAATCCACATACCAGCGGAGCGAGCATCGGCAACGGCGCCTCCTGGGGTACCCGGATCGCGGCGGGAGCGCGGACGACCACGCGGGTCGCGAATGATGACTGCCCGAAGAAGTGGGCGTGTAATGGCTCGCCATCAGCAAGATGCATCGGCGAGGAACCATCCATCCGGCTTCCACCCACGAGATTCCGAGGGACCCACGTGTCGCACTGCACCGGACGGCCGGTGACGCACTGGGTGCACTCGCCGCAGAAGTTGAACGACACCACGACATGATCGCCCTCCTTCAGCGTCTGAACGCCGCGTCCGACCCGCTCGACGACACCCGCACCCTCGTGGCCGAGTAGCGCTGGGAGCGGGAAGGGGATCACCTGGTTTTGGGCGCTGACGTCGGTGTGGCAGATGCCAGACGCGACAATCCGAACGACGATCTCGTCGTCGAGCGGATCACCGACGATGAGGTCGCGCAATTCAAACGCCGCGCCCTGCGACGCAGTCACCGCGCCCACGGCAGTCGTGTCGGACATGATGATCCCCTCTGATGCTGATCGTGCTCGCCTCTGCAAGCGTTTGGTTGGACGGCCGACAACGCCACGAGCGCGTTGCGTTCCGAGCCTCCTCCTCAATGATGAGTTGAGGTCGCCCAGCTAAGCCATTGTTTTCCACATGCCAGAAAGAAGTCCGACCGCCACGGATGACCCAGTCGTTCAACCGCCACGCACATGCTCGCGGACCGACGTCGTGGTAAGTCCATCGCGCGAACTTGCTGAAGCTGACTTGGTCTGATGGCACTTGATTGTTCGAACTTGGTCGGCCCGTTGGTCAGATCCGACGCTGCCTCGTCCGCCAGCGTTTGTCGCAGGCACCGGCAGCGATTCACGCACATAAGCTCAGCGTTTCGTGGTAGCGTCGGATCGTGATCGAGCGCCATCTGTTGAGTGTCGCTGAGGAATCGTTGCGCGGGTTCCGGGTGACGGTGATCAACGGTCCGCGACAGTCGGGCAAGACGACCTTGGCGAAGCAGTTGGTCACTGGTGTCGGCAGCTACTGGAGCCTCGACAACGAGTCGGTCCGAGCCGCTGCCCGATTGGACCCACACGGGTTCGTCGAGCAGGGCAGTTCGCCGATGGCGATCGATGAGGTGCAACGCGGTGGCAACGATGTGGTTCTGGCGGTCAAGTCGGTCGTCGATCGTTGCAATGACCGTGGCCAGTTCGTGCTCGCCGGGTCGACCCGCTTCTTGTCTGTCCCTCAGCTGTCGGAGTCGCTGGCTGGTCGTGCGGAAATCTTGGACCTGTGGCCCCTGTCGCAAGGGGAGCTGTTCGGTGTTCGCGAGTCGTTCCTGGACATGCTGCTGACCGACGCCGATCGGCTTGTCCGCGGACGGTTCGAACAGGTCGATCGTCGGGCGTTGTTCGGTCGGCTGGGTCGGGGTGGTTATCCGGAACTCGTCGGTGCTTCGCCGACGCAAGCGGCGCGTTGGTACCGGAACTATGTGCGAACTGTGGTCGAGCGCGACATCGTCGAAGCCTCGGCGATCACGCAGGCCGACGAGTTGCCGACGCTGCTGCGCCTGCTCGCGGCAAACACTTCGGGTGAAATTGTGACGGCTCGACTTGCCGGCGACGCCCGGATGAGTGCAGACACGGTATCTCGATATGTGGGGTTGCTGGAGCTTGTCGGGTTCGTGGTGCGGATCAGGGCGTGGACGCCGAGCCTGACGAGTCGTGAGAAGCGTCATCCGAAGGCTGTGATCACCGACACCGGACTGGCCTGCGGATTGTTGGGCCGCAACGCGGGCGGCCTCGGGATGGCGACGAGTCCGCTGACAGGGCCGCTGCTCGAGTCATTCGTGACGATGGAGCTGGTCAAACAACGGGGCTGGTCCGAGCGGCAGCCGATGATTCGTCACTGGCGTGACCGCAACGGTGCCGAGGTCGATCTGATCATCGAGGACGATAGCGGCAGTATCGCTGGCGTCGAGGTCAAGGCAGCATCCACTGTGTCGCCGAGGGACGTCAAGCACCTTCAAGATCTTCGCGACAAGCTCGGCGACCGGTTCACGGCCGGTGTGGTGCTCTACCTCGGCGACCGGGTGGTCCCACTCGGTGAGCGAATCTGGGCCCTCCCCGTCTCGATGCTCTGGGCGGACTGATCGCGTCGACCGCCCACCGCGTCATGATCCCGGTTTCTGGCGGGGCAATGCGCCAGCTCGCTCGAGTGCATCGTCCCTCGAACGCGCGGACGAGCACGGGATGATGCGAGGCCTGGGTGTTGTGTATTGACTCGTTCTACTGCGTTTAGTAGCGGTATGGTGGCCTGAACGAATCAATCCGCAACTGACAAGCGAGGAATCGATGCACATCGAAGCAGCACTCACTGGCAAGGTCGCCATCGTCACCGGGGCTTCGCGAGGCATCGGCCGGGCGATCGCCTTCGATCTGGCAAGGATGGGGGCCGACATCGGACTCGGCCTTCGCGACATTCGTCACGGCACAGAAGTCGTCGAAGCGATCGCTTCGCTCGGACGTCGCGCCGTGTCCGTGGCGATGGATGTCACGGACCTGGCGGCGTGTCGGGACGCCATCGATCAGGTGGTCGTTGAACTCGGGGGCGTCGACATCTTGGTCAACAACGCTGGGGGCGGCATCGACGGTCGGGCGCTCGATGTCACTGAAGACGACTTCGACGCCGTCTGGTCGCTGAACACACGCTCGACGTTCTTCATCTCTCAACATGCGGCAAAGTACATGGCGCGGGTCGGCCACGGTTCGATCGTCAATGTGGCGTCGCAGGCTGGACTCGTCGCACTTCCGGGAGAGTCGTCGTACTGCATTGCCAAGGCCGCCGTCATTCACATGACCAAGTGCATGGCTGTTGAGTGGGGTGAACTGGGCATCCGCGTCAACGCGGTCGCGCCGACGTTCATCGAGACGGACGGTACATCTCAGGCATTGTCGGACGAGGCGTTCCGCGCCGACACGGTCGCCCGAATCGCCGCACTGCATCGGATCGGCGCGCCGAGTGAAGTCGCGGCAGCGGTCGGCTTTCTCGCATCTCCATCCGCTTCCTTGATCACCGGTCACACGTTGGTGGTGGACGGCGGATGGACGATCCGCTGATGCAGCCGTCAGAGAGGCGTGACATCCAGTGACTGGCGAAGGCCGCATGATCCGGCTCGGAGTAATCGGCGCGGGACGCATCACCCAGGTCGCACATCTGCCCGTGTTCAGCAAGACCAAGTACATCGAACTGGTCGCAATCAGCGACCCGAGTGCCGCACTCGTCAACGGTGTCGCCGCTCGGTATGGGATCTTGGGGTACACCGACACCGCGGAGATGCTGAACAGTGCCGATGTTGATGCTGTGCTCATCGCCGCGCCAGACCGCTTCCACTATGCGCTCGGCAAGCAGGCCATCGAAGCGGGCAAGCACGTGCTGATGGAGAAGCCGTTGGCGCAGACCAGCGTTCAGGCGCAGCAGCTTGCCGACCTTGCGGTTTCGTCGGGTCGAAAGCTGCAGACCGGCGCGATGAAACGCCACGACCCAGGAATCGCGTTCGCCAAGCATCACATCGAACGAATCGGTGAGATTCTGAGCTTCAGTTCGTGGTATCGCGTCATGGCTGATCGTGCTCCCGTTGAATCCACACTGTTCCCTGCAACGGTTGTCGATCCCGAGGTCCGCCGCGTCGAGAACCCTTCAAGGCGGATCGTGAGAGCTACCTCCTGGCCACTCATGGCGCTCACCTCTTCGATGGCCTCACGTTCCTGGGCGGTCCCGGGGCCTGGGTCAGCGCACGAGTCGGCAACGTCGGCGGTGACTACTCGTGGAAGGGCATCGCCGGCATGCGCAACAGTGGCGGCCTGATCTCGTTCGAGGTCGCGGCCGCGGTGCACGGCGTCTACGCAGAGGGAGCCGACATCTACGGTGCACGCGGGCACATCAAGATCCGCACTGCCTTCCCGTTCTTCAAACACGCCAGTGAGGTCGAGGTCCACGTCGACGGCGACCCCGCCGGGCTCGTTCCTCACTTCGGCGACACCGATGCGTACAAACTGCAGGCCGATGACTTCGGCCGGGCGATCCTCGACGATCTGCCCGAGGACCCATCCCCACAGGATGGGGTGACCGCGGTTCGCTGGATCGAAGCCGTCGCCGAGTCGTCAGCACACGCCGGTCGCGAAGTCGCGCTATGAGTGCGATCGCCAATCTCGCCGAAGCCAATCGGCGCCTCGGCGCCTTCGCCCGGATCTTCCAGCGCTCGACCACCGATGAACTTGCCGAGGCGTTCGAAGCATTCGATCTCACTCAGCTTCAGCTCAACTTGTCGGCCCTCGGCCTACCGACCATACCTCCGGAGGATGCGCAACGACGGCTCGATCTCGGGGCGATCCGCCGCAGTTTCGTCGTCCGCGGGCGCGAGATCTGGGGCATCTCCGCCACCTACAACACTGCACACCCCGAGGCGAACGTCCGGCGAACGGCGACTCGCCAGGCCGCCCAATTCATTGCAGCACTGGCAGCGAGTGGCGCCACTGCGGCGACGCTCTGTAGCGGTTCGCGCGATTCGCGGAACATGTGGGGTCGGCATCCCGAGACGAGAACCAAGGCGGCCTGGAGCGACTTCCGCGAATCGCTCGACCTGCTGATCCCGGCCGCCCAGGAGGCACACGTTCTTCTCGCCGTCGAGCCGGAGCCGGCCAACACGGTGTCCGACGCCTGGCGAGCGCTTCGGCTGCTCGATGAGCTCGGTGCCGACGGCCAACAGATCGGGTTCATCCTCGATCCCGCCAATCTGATCAGCGACGTCGCTCCCGGTGACCGCGCCGCGACGCTCGAGCACGCCTTCGACGTTCTCGGCGAACGCACGATCTGTGTGCATGCGAAAGACACGGTTCCTTGGGCGAGGAGCCTCGAGGGTGACGGAGTTGTCGACTACGAGCTCGTGGCTCGCCTATACGCAATGCTGCCGCGCTCGGTAACACTGATCATCCAGGATGCCTCAGAGGCCGAACTCGCCCCTATCGCCGACATGCTGCGGGAGCGTCTGCTCGCGCACACCAACCACAGCAGCCAGGAGTAGCCCAAGTATGAGAGCTCGAGACCACGCTCACGAGTTCGCCGAAGAGCGTCGCGCCCACATCCTCGAGATCGTCAACGCCCGCGGACGAGTCCTGGTGACCGAACTCGCCGACCAACTGAGGGTCACGCAACCCACCATCCGCAAGGACATCTCCACACTCGACCAACAGGGCAAGTTGCGGCGTACCCACGGTGGCGCGCTGGCGGCCAAACCGTCGCACGAAATCCAGATCGACAGCCGGCGGAGTGCGAACGCCGAGGGTAAACGTCGCATCGCCAAAGCGTGCCTCTCGCTGATCAACCAGAACGACTCGATCTTCATCGACTCGGGCACCACCGGGCTCGCTATCGCAGAGGCTCTCGTCGAAGCAACCGATGCGGCGACCACAGCGGGACCGCGTTTCGGCGCAAGCTTGAACGTCCTGACCAACTCGGTTCCGGTCGCTCGCGCCTTGGCGAACGTCGGCAGCATTCGTCACGCTCTCCTGGGTGGCCAATACCGTCCCATAGCCGACAGCCTCGTGGGGCCGCTCGCGCTGCAGGCGGCGAAACAGTTCACCGTCAACCTCGCTTTCATCGGAGTCACCGGCATCTCTGGCAACCAGTTCAACGTCGCCGATCTCGCGGAGGCCGACGTGAAACGGGCGATGATCGAACGGGCGCATCGAGTCGTCGTTCCCATGGACAGCACCAAGACGGGACTGACCGACTTCGTCACGCTTTGTGACCTGAGCGACGTGAGTGCCCTCGTCACCGATGCTGAAGACCCCCGCCTCTCTGGCCTCTGCAAGTCACGAGGCGTCGACCTCATCGTCGCCCCGTAGCCCTGCTTGCGTCGGTCAGATCTGGCCGGGCCTGATGAGCCCGGTTTCGTAGGCGAGGACGACGAGCTGGGCTCGATCCCGTGCGGCGAACTTCGTCAGCAGGTGGCTGACGTGCGTCTTCGCGGTGGCGAGGCTCATGAACAGTTCGTCGGCGAGTTCGGCATTGGAGAGTCCTCGTCCGACAGTTGCGAGTACCTCGCGTTCGCGTCCGGTGAGTTGGTCGAGCCGGGGATCCGAGAGCGGTGCGATGGGTCGTGAGACGAAGTCTTCGATGAGTCGTCGGGTGATGCTCGGGGCGAGCAGAGCGTCGCCTCCAGCGACAACGCGGACTGCGGCGAGCAGGTCCTCGGGGAGCGTGTCTTTCAGGAGGAAACCCGAGGCTCCTGCTCGGAGCGCTTCGTGGACGTAGTCGTCGAGATCGAACGTCGTGAGTATCAAAATGCGAACCGACTTCAGTGCCGGGTCGGCGGTGATCAGGCGGGTGGCTTCGAGCCCATCCATCTCGGGCATGCGTATGTCCATCAGGATCACGTCAGGTCGCTCGGCTTTGACGACCTTCACCGCTTCGTAGCCATTCGCGGCTTCGCCGATGACCTCGATGCCGTCTTCGGAGCGGAGGAGCGCGAGGAACCCGCTACGAACGAGCGCTTGGTCGTCAGCGACGACGATTCGGATTGGTGAGCTCATTTGACATCTCCGACCGCAGCTGGGTCGAGGATCGCCGGGATGGGCGAGTACGCGGCGGATTCGCCGTCGGTGCGTATTCGTTTCAGGAGGCGCCGCAGATCGTTCAGGGCATCGCGGCTGATAGCGGAGATCAGTTCGAGGCTCTTGCGGGTCGCGGTGGGATCGGTCTCGACCATGTGTGATCCCGTTTCGGCTTCCTGCGCAATGGTGTGAATGGAGCGTGTGATGATCGTGCTGAGCTCGTCGGCGATACGAAGTCGTTGTGTGGTGATGACGAGCAGGGCGTGCCGAGCATGCGCGTCGGCGGTGCTCTCGCGCACTGCGAGATCGTTCGTGCGCCGTTGGCGGTCACGTCCTGCGACGTGCCCAGCGGTGGCCACTGCGGTGAAGATGATGCAGATCCAGACCGCTTCCGCCGCCGTGACTTCGCGAGGTTCGGACGAGGCGATGATCGCCAGCAGGGCGTAGGTCGCGATGAGAGCACCGACGCCCCGTCGTGCAGTCGCGTATCTCGCAACCGTGAACAGACTGATGTCGAGTGCGAACACGAGAATGCCGATCTTGTAGCCGCCGATGTTGAGGGAGATGCTCATCATCCAGATGGCGGCAAATGTGGCAGTCGGGTATCGGCGTCGTGCAGCGAGGGCGAGGCCGCATCCGAGTTTGAGCAGCCACGTCCACAGGGTTGTCGGGTTGTAGTGCGGCTCGACGGTCGGGTCGGCACCGAGGAGTTCGATCGCCGCGACCGCGGCCATCAGGCCCGCCAGCCCGAGATCCCACAACCCGGGCGGCAGCGGTGGCCGGGCCGGCGGCGTGCGAGAAACGAGTCCCCGATCAACCGCTGGAGTCGCGTCCGAGTCGTTGGCGATCGGGCCCGCGAAGTACGGGAGCGTGGCTTGCACGCGAAACCCGCCGCCGGGGCGTGGTCCCGAGCGGGCGTCACCTCCATACATCTGGGCGCGTTCGGCCATCCCGATGAGTCCCTGACCGCTGCCCGGGCTGCGGGGATCGAGTGCGGTCGTGGTTCCGCGCCCGTCGTCGTCGATGCACAGCTGCACATGGTCGTCAGTGACCGAGACGATCACGTTCGCCTGGGCTCGGCCGGCGTGGCGGACGACGTTGGTCAGCGCTTCTTGAACGATTCGATACGCCGCCAAGGAAACTCCGGCGGGCACGTCGTCGAGTGCGCCGGTGGTCGTGAGCGTGATCGGGACGCCTGCGGTACGGATCTGCTCGATGAGCACGCCCAGGTCGCTGAGCGCGGGCGCTTCCCCAGCGTCAGCCGATGCACCGCTGCGCATGACTTGGACGAGCCGCGCGAGCTCACCGGCGGCCGTATGGCCCGTGGTGCGGATCGCTTCCAACGCCAGTGCGGCCTGCGCGGGTTCACGGTCGATGAGGTGCACGCCGATGCCGGCCTGTACCGCGATCACACTCAACGAATGGGCGACGACATCGTGGAGCTCTTGGGCCATGCGGAGCCGTTCCTCGGCGGCCTGGAGGTCGGCTGTCTCGACTGCGGCGGCAACCCGTTCGATGGCTGCCTCGACCTCGAGCTCCTGCCGGGCTTGGCCTCGTCGCAGCATCCGCCCGAGCGCGAACCCGGCGGCGAGTAACACGGGGCCGGTGGCGGGCGCCGCGATGAGAACGGTGGCCCCGCACACCATCAATGCCAGGTACAGCGCCGCGATCATTGCGACACCACGCCACGCCAGCCTCGTCGGGAGGTACGCCGCGACACTGGCCAAGGCGATCACCACAGCGAAGAAGGCGATGCTGTCTCGATGTCTGCCGAGCTCGAGCGGCAACACCAGCACGACGCCGACAGCCAGCGTCGGCAACGGCCACCGTCGGCGCCCGATCAGTGACGCGCAGGCAGCGATCGTGATCGCCCAGCTCCACCAGCTGTCCGATTCGAAACGATGCGCATCGATGTCTTGGACATCGATTCGGGTGATCAACGCAACAATCGCGACGGCGACCATCGCACCGGCCACGGCGTAGTCCCACACAGACGCGCGAACGTCGCGCCGGCGAACGTGCAGGGGTTGCATCAACGGAACCTAGCCCCGTGCGACGCAACGCGCATCGGCCCACAGGATGAGATGAGGTGTACCTGTAGAACGACTCGCGATGCAGATGGTTCATCCGAGCCGGCCCGAACCACCGTCGCCCGCCCGATGCGCGTCCGACGTCGAACCCGCATGGTGGTGGACATGACCACGACAGCGATCCTCTCCCCACCGACTCCTGCCACGACGATCCGGCGATCCGCCGCGTGCGCCGTGGAGGCAACCAAGACCTACGGCGCACGCGACTCGATTGTCCACGCCATCGACGGGGTGAGCATCGCATTCGAGCCCGGCCGTTTCACCGCGATGATGGGACCGTCCGGTTCCGGTAAATCGACCCTGCTGCATTGCCTCGCCGGGCTCGACACGTTGACGTCGGGATCGGTCCGCATCGGCGATGTCGACCTCGCCGACCTGAGCGATAGGGAACTCACCCTGCTTCGCAGGGACAGCATCGGGTTCGTGTTCCAATCGTTCAACCTGATCCCCACCCTGAACGCGCTCGAGAACATCACCCTGCCGATGGCGCTCGCCCGGCGCAAACCCGACCAGGACTGGCTCGACCACGTCATCGACACCGTCGGACTCCGAACCCGGTTGGCGCACCGCCCATCGGAGCTGTCCGGCGGTCAGCAGCAACGCGTCGCCGTCGCCCGCGCCCTCGCCTCGCGCCCTGAGATCATCTTCGCCGACGAACCCACGGGCAACCTCGACTCCAGCGCCGGCGCCGAGATCCTCACCTTCCTCCGCAACGCTGTGCGCGAACTGGGCCAAACCGTCGTCATGGTCACCCACGACCCCACCGCAGCCGCGTACGCCGACCGCGCCGTGTTCCTCGCCGACGGACGCATCGTCGACGACCTCGCCGACCCCACAGCAATCAACGTCCTCGACCGCATGAAGAACCTCGGAAGCTGAACCTCATGATCGCCACCCTCACCCTGAAGCAGCTCGCCGCCAACAAGCTGCGACTGCTCGCCACGGCGTTCGCCGTCATCCTCGGCGTCGCGTTCCTCGCCGGCACCCTCATCCTGACCGACACCATCACAGGCACACTCAACAACGCCCTCGCCGAGGCCGATGCAGGCACCGATGCCTACGTCCGCGGTACCAGCGCACTCACCCTCGGCTACGGCGAAAGCGGACCACCACTCGATGCCACCCTGCTCGACACCATCCGCCGAACCAACGGCGTCGACCAGGCGAGCATCGAAGTGCTCGGATACGCCCAGATCCTCGACAAGCACAGCAAAGCCGTCGGATCCGTCAACACCGGCGTGCACGGCAGGAACTGGGTGACCGTCCCCGAACTCAACCCGTTCACGATCAGCTCCGGACGTGCCCCGGCGGGCCCGGACGAGATCGCCATCGACAAGCGCTCCGCCGATCTCGCCAACTTCCATGTCGGTGACCACACGACCGTGCTGTCGACGCGTGAACCCCGTCAAGCAACCATCGTAGGAATCGTCCGGTTCGGCGCACTCGACACGCCCGGTGCGTCGTCGGTCGTGCTGTTCGAAGACGCCACCGCTCAAGCGGTGCTCAACGAACCGGGCGAGGTCGACGCGATCTCCGTCACCGCCCAGGACGGCGTCTCATCCGACACGCTCGTCGAGCGCCTTGCCCCGGTCGTTGGCGCCTCGAACGAGGTCATCTCCGGCGCGACGCTGACCACAGAGCACCAGGACCAGATCGGCAAGGACATCAGCCAGTTCGGCACGTTCCTCACGATCTTCGCCCTCATTGCACTGTTCGTCGGCGCGTTCATCATCAACAACACGTTCTCGATCATTGTCTCGCAACGGACCAAGGACATGGCGTTGCTCAGGGCAGTCGGCGCGACTGGGCGCCAGGTTCGCGCAGCGGTGCTTGCTGAAGCCGCGATCACCGGCCTCGTTGCGTCATCGGTCGGCGTGGTGGCTGGCATCGGTGTGGCCAAGGGGATCGAATCACTGCTGAGCGCGCTCGGTGCCGACATTCCGCTCGGCACCACCGTGATCACTCCGGCCACGGTGACGATCTCGGTCGCGGTGGGTTTCGTCATCACGGTTGTGTCAGCTGTGATGCCGGCGCGACGAGCATCGAAGGTCGCACCGATCGCTGCGTTGCGCGACATCGCACACGATCGCTCCGCAGTCTCGACGCGAAGGGTCCTCACCGGCACGGTGGTCACATCGCTCGCCGTCACGTCCCTGCTCGTCGGCCTCGGCGCGGCGAACGCCAAGATCGTCGGAGCCGGCGCTGCTGCGCTGTTCCTCGGTGTCTCCGTACTCGGACCGGTGCTCGCCCGTCCCGTCGGTGCCGCTCTCGGCGCGCTGATCGCGAAACTGCGCGGCACTGCCGGCATGATCGCTCGACAGAACGCGATGCGCAACCCGAAGCGCACCGCGCGAACGGCATCGTCACTGATGATCGGTGTCGCCCTCGTCAGCTTCCTCACGATCTTTGCTGCCTCGGTCAAATCATCGGGTGCCGCGGCCTTCCGCGACGACTTCCGCGGCAACACGATCGTCGACTCCGGCGCCGTCGACAGCAACGGCGGGTTCAGCCCTCAATTGGCCGCCGACCTCATCACGCAACCTGGCGTCCGTACCATTTCCGAGCAACGCGACGCCGTCGTCGAGACCAACGGCAGCCCCGACGTACTGAGCGCACTCGACACCACCACGATCGGCACGCTGTTCGATTTCGGACACATCACGGGCAGCCTCGGCCAGCTTGCAGCTGATGGCATCGCCGTCGAAGCAGAAACCGGTCCCCACCCCGTCCAGCTCGGCGACGCCCGAACGATCACCTTTCCCACCGGGCCAGTCACATTCACAGTCCGGGCCATCTACGCAAGCCGGCCCGCATTCGTCGGTGACCAGTTCGTGGACCTCAGCGCATTCGAGGCGAACCTGCCCGTAGACATCGACTCGCGCATCTACGTCGATGCCGAGGACCTCACCGTCGTGGACCGTGCCGCCGCGAGTTACCCGACAGCCAAGGTGCTCGGAACGGAAGCGTTCATCGACCTACAGAACGGCGTCATCGACACCATCCTCACGCTGGTCTACGCCCTCCTCGGCTTGGCTGTGCTCATCGCCCTCCTCGGCATCGCCAACACCCTGGCGCTGTCGATCCACGAACGCAAGCGGGAACTCGGCCTGCTCCGCGCCGTCGGCATGAGTCGTGCCCAGGTCCGCTCGTCGGTCCGCTGGGAAGCAGCGATCATCGCGGTGTTCGGCACACTCCTCGGACTGGCCACCGGAACGTTCCTCGGATGGGCGATGGTCCAGGCAATCGCCGACCAAGGCATCGATCGACTCGTCATCCCAGCACAGCCGCTCGTCATCGTCGCGGCAATCGCCGCGCTCGCCGCGGTCGGAGCGGCAGTCATGCCGGCCAGGCGCGCCGCCCGCATCGACATCCTCACAGCGGTCGCAACCGGATGACCACAACAGGCTGCTGATACCGTGCGGCGATGCATCGGTTGGTTGAGCGGTGAAGGCTGCAGTCTGCGAAAGATACGGGCCGCCGGAGGTCGTGCAGGTCAGGGAGGTTCCGAAGCCCGTCCCGGCGGACGGCGAGGTGCTGATCCAGGCCTTTGCCACCACGGTCAATTCCGGCGACACCCGGGTGAGGGCGCTGCGCGTCCCACGCGGACTGAGGCTGCTGATGCGTTTGAAGCTCGGCTTCGCCAAACCAAAGCAGTCCATCCTCGGCTTCGAGCTTGCCGGGCAGGTCGAGGCGGTGGGCAGCGCTGTCACCCTCTTCCGGGTAGGCGACCGGGTGATCGTCTCGCGCGGGTTCGACTTCGGCTGCCACGCCGAATACGTGACCGTGGCCGAACAGGGAGCGATCGCCAAGATCCCCGACAACATGAGCTATCAGGATGCCGTGGCTCTCTGTTTCGGCGGCACGACGGCGCTGACCTTCTTCCGGCTGGGCAAGCTCGCCGCTGGCGAAGCGGTGCTGATCAACGGCGCCTCCGGTGCGGTCGGCACGATGGCTGTGCAACTCGCCAAGCATCTCGGCGCCGAGGTAACTGGCGTGTGCAGTGGCGCCAACGCGGAACTGGTCAGAGGGCTCGGGGCCGACCACGTCATCGACTACAAGACCGAAGATTTCACGGGCAACGGGCAGCGCTACGACGTGATCATGGACAATCACGGCAACGCGCCCTACGCGCGGGTCAAGGCCTCGCTCAAACCAGGCGGCCGGTTCCTGATGGTCATCGGCAATCTCTGGCAGATGCTCGCCGCGTCGCGGCAGAAGGCCACGATCAGCGCCAGCACCAAGGATTCAGCAATGACCGCCGACGGCTACCGAAACCTCATGTCGCTGGCCGAGCAGGGAGTGCTGAAGCCGGTGATCGATACGGTCCTCCCGTTCGCGCAGATCGTCGAGGCGCATCGCCGTGTCGATGGCGGCCACAAGGTCGGAAGCGTTGTGCTCACGTTCGGGCAGGACGACTGAGCCACACGCCCGATCGACCACCACGCCGCCAACACCGTGAGTCGGATTCCGACTCGGCCGTCAGGCGCTCGTCGTGACGAGGTCGGCGTAGCGGTCGATGTACAGGGTCCATCCGGCGTCATCGTCGACACCATCGCGGACGCCCTCCCAGCCGGGCCCATGCCGTTCGATGTTGCGGTGCTCGAGTTCCAGCCGGGTGCGCTGCGGGGTCTCGGCGACGAACCGGATCTCGACTTCGCTGGTGTGGTCGTGGTCCGTCTCGATCTGCCAGTACGGGCTGATGTCCCAGCTGACGACGAGTCGGTCCGGCGGCTCGAACGCCAGGACTCGAGCCCAACGGCATTCGCTGCCGTCGGCGCCGCGGTCGTAGATGTGTCCGCCGACGTGCGGTTCGAACACCGTTTCGGCGATCGGGACGGTGAGAAGGTTGTGCTCGGGTGGTTTGAAGTCGCCGAACCGTCCGGTGAACACGGCGAACGCCTGCTCGATCGGCGCGTCGACGATGACCGATCGGCGGACGACTGCGGTGTCGGGCTGGTTCATGGGGTCTCCTTGTTCGAATCGTCGATGACGCCTTGGTAGCGGGTGAGGGCCCGGGTGCATGGCTGGTTACCGCGTCTCGGGCGCAGTGAACCTGAGCCACGCTTGGAAGCCGCCAACGAGGTCGGTCGTCCGGTGCAGTCCGACGTCGCGAAGCAACGCGGCGGCAAGGCTGGATTGGTAGCCCTCGTTGCAGACGATCACGATGCGAGTGTCATAGTCGGCGATTTCGCAGACGCGGTGCTCGCAGACCGGGTCGAGTCGCCATTCCAGGACGTTGCGGTCGATGACGATCGCTCCAGGAAGCTCGCCGTCCCGCGTGCGTTGTTCGATGGGGCGAATGTCAACGATCACCGCGCCGGCCCTGCGCTCGGCTTCGAGCTCCTCCGGTTCGACTCGGTCCAGGCGAGCGCGGGCGACTGCGAGGATCTCTTCGATCGAGCGCGTGTAGCGGCCCGGGTCGTTCATCGCGGATGGGTCTCGTACATGCGCACAGCGACGACTGCGCCGGAGATGGCGGTGAGCACAGCGACGGCGTAGATCGCTGCCGGGATCGAGATGAGGTCGGCGAGGATCCCGGCGAGGAGTGCGCCGACGGCGAAACCGCCATCGCGCCACAGCCGATAGATCCCGACGGATCGGGCTCGCCATGTGGGGTGGGCGACGTCACCGATCGCCGCGAGCAGCGTCGGGTAGACCATCGCGGTACCGGCGCCAAGCACCATCGCACCTGCCGCCCACGCCGCGAAACTGCCCGTCGCGGCGATCCAGGCGATGGCGACGGCCTGGGTGAGCATGCCGCCGACGATCAAGGGTTTGCGGCCGACGCGGTCTGACAGCCCGCCGGTGTACAGCTGGCCAAGGCCCCACACGGCCGGGTAGAGCGCGGCGAGCACACCGACCCGTTCGATCGACATCCCGGTGTTGGCGAAGAAGATCGGGAACAGGCCCCACGCAAGCCCGTCGTTGAGGTTGTTGACCAGGCCGGCCTGCGAGCACGACGACAGTGCCTTGTCGGTGAAGGAGGTGAGTCGGAAGATCTCGGAGGTGGTCAGTGTGGCGTGGTGGGAGTCGTTGATGGTGACGTGGTTGGCGGCTTCGTAGCGGGCATGGCCGCGCGTCTCTCGCACGAAGAACACCGACAAACCGAGTCCGAGACCGGCGTACGCGATACCGAGGAAGAACGGTTCGGGGCGTAGTCCGGCGTGTTGGGCGATGTAACCGGTCGCCAGCGCAGTGATTGCGACGGCTCCGTAGCCGGCGGCTTCGTTCATCCCCATGGCGAAGCCGCGTCGGGCGGGGCCGACGAGGTCGATCTTCATGATCACGGTCGTCGACCAGGTGAGTCCTTGGTTGACGCCGAGCAGGACGTTGGCGAATACCACCCATCCCCAGCTCGGCGCCCAGATCAGCAGCAGCGGGACGGGGATGGCGATGATCCACCCGGCGACCAACACCGGTTTGCGGCCATACCGATCGGAGAGCGTGCCGGCGAAGAAGTTTGTCGCCGCCTTCACCGAGCCGAACGCAACGATGAACGTGAGCGTCGCGGTGAAAGCCGTGAGCCCGAACTCCTGCTTGGCGAGCAGCGGGAGCACGGTTCGTTCCTGGCCGATCATGCCACCGACGAGTGCGTTGACGCCGACGAGGAGGGAGAACTGAGCGAGGTTCTCGTGCAGGCCGAGCCGCAACGACGACTCGGTGTTCTCCGCAGGGGTGGTGGGTGCGCTCATCGCCCGCTCTGCAGCGGCGTTCGTGTCGCTGTCGACCATGTGTCGGGTCCGCCGTCGAGGACGGCCAGATCGCTGTGATCCTTCGCGGCGAGGAGGCTCGCTGCGGTCATGGCGCGTTCGCCGTGGCCGCACACCAGTGTCAATGCGCCGGCGGGCAGGTCGGCGGTGGCGATCGAACCGAGTTCGATGTTGGTTGCTCCGGGCATGTGCCCGGTTGCGTATTCGTTGGCTTGGCGGACGTCGACCACGCGTCCTGCCATGGCGTTGGGGCCGACGAGTGGGATTGTGGCGACTGGCCGGCCCGATGCTGTCCATGCATCGATGCCGCCAGCGAGCTCCCCGACGAAGCGCTCGTGGCCGACGTCGAGGCACTGTCGTACCAGCTCGTCGCGGTCCTGGGACTCGTCGACGATGAACGCGATTGGACTGTCCGGCTCGACCAACCAGCCGAGCCAGCTGGCGAACACTGAACGCAACGTGTTCGACATGGAGCCGGTGACATGACCCGCGGCGAACGCCGCGGTCGAGCGGACATCGACCACCACGCCACCGCCCGCCAGGTGGCGCTCGACCTGATCTGGATCCAGTAGGGCGAGGAGTGGAACGGTGTCGTAGCGGCGGGGTCCGAGGCGGTTGAGTTCGGGGAGGCGAGCGAAGTAGGTGGGAAATGTGCCGAACCCGCCGAGCAATTGCGTCACGAATTGGTCCTCGTCGGTGATCGCGAACAACTCATTCCCGGCGCGTTCATCCCCGAGCGTGGTGGTGCGCTGCGACGATCCCGGCGCGGAGCAGAACGAACCAGCACCATGCGTCGGGAACACTCTCACGTCGTCGGCGAGGTCATCGAAGCGCCGGAGGGACCAGAACATGTCGTGGGCCAATGGGTCTGCGAGTTCCGGGCCACACAGGTCCGTGCGCCCGATCGCGCCGACCATCAACGACCCGCCGGAGAACAACGCGACCGAATCACCGGCGCTCTGGAGAACGTAGGCGCAATGATCGGGCGTGTGACCGGGTGTGGCCAGCGCGACCATCCGCATGCCGCCTCCAAGCTCGATCGACGCACCGTCGACGAGCGCACGATGTGGTGTCTCGAGACGGGACGCAGTTGGCGCGACGAACGTAGCGCCAACGCGTGCGGCGAGTGCGGGGCTGCCCGTCACATAGTCGGCATGGGAGTGGGTGTCGAACGTCCACGCGATACGCGCCCCGAGGTGCGCGGCAAGCGCCTCGTGCGCGGTCGGGAATCGGGGTGGATCGACCAGCGCGACCGCTCCCTCGCCGAGGTCGATGAGGTACGACGAGTGCCCGAGGCCCTCATCGACGAAGTCGTAGATCTTCATCCGCCACCCCCTCTCCATCCAGATTGATTCAAATGACTGCTTGAACATATCCCTTGCCAGGCCAATACTCAAGTAGTAGTTTGAATATTGACAAATGGGAGGTCTGCGTGGGAGATAGGGCAGCGAAGAACGCGTTGTTCGATGCGTTCGCAGAGGTCGCCAAGGCGTTGTCCAGTGGCCGGCGAGCCGAGATCGTCGACGTCCTCGTCCAGGGCGAACGGTCCGTTGAACAGATCGCAGCCGAGATCGACCAAAGTGTTGCCAACACCTCCCATCACCTGCGGGCGATGGCGAGAGCCGGTGTGCTGCGCACCCGTCGAGAAGGCACCCGCATCGTCTACAGGCTTGCCAGTGACCGCATCGGTGACATGTGGGCGGCCATGCGCGACGTCGCGGCCGAACACGTCGCCGGCATCAACGAACTCGCTGACGCATACGTCGGAGACCGTTCCGCTCTCGAACCGGTGAGTCGGCGCGAGCTCGAAGCCCGCCTCAAGGCCGGAGACATCGTCGTGCTCGACGTGCGCCCCGCCGTCGAATACGAGGCCGGCCACATCCCCGACGCCCGGTCCGTCCCCGTCAGCGAACTGCGCCGTCTGCGTTCGCTGGCCAAAGACACCGAGATCGTCGCCTACTGCCGCGGCCCGTACTGCGTGTACGCCGACGAGGCCGTGCGCCAACTCCGCCGCCGCGGCTTCGCCGCCAAGCGCCTCGAAGACGGATACCCCGAGTGGAAACGAGCCGGCCTGCCCATCACGGTCGGAGCGGGAGGATGACCATGCCCAACGAACTGCTCGTCGATGTCGACACCCTGCGCACGCAGGTGCGAGACAAGTATCGCGATGTTGCCCTCGACCCGCACGGCGCTCACCACTTCCACACCGGCCGCCCGCTCGCTGCCCGCCTTGGCTACGACCAGGCCACCGTAGATTCACTGCCGGACCGAGCAGTCGAGTCCTTCGCCGGTGTCGGCAACCCGTTCTCACTGCGCCGCATCGAACCGGGCGAACAAGTCGTCGACGTCGGTTCCGGCGCCGGTTTCGACTCGTTCATCGCCGCCACCCAAACCGGTTCGACCGGTTCCGTCGTCGGGATCGACATGACCTTGGAGATGCTCACCAAATCACGGGCCACTGCCGAGCAACTCGACTTCACCACCGTCGAATTCCGTGAAGGGCTCGCCGAAGCCATGCCCGTCGAGACCGGGTGGGCCGATGTTGTCATCTCCAACGGGGTGATCAACTTGTGCGCCGACAAACAGGCCGTGTTCGCCGAGATCTTCAGGGTGTTGCGCCCCGGCGGAGTGTTGCAGTTCGCCGACATCGCCAACGGGAGACCCGTTCCGGTCGAGGCGATGCGTGATGTCGATCTGTGGACCGGTTGAATTGCTGGTGGGCTGCCCCGTGCGGGCTGGCAACAGATGCTCGAAGACTCAGGTTTCCAACAGGTCAACATCGGACCACCGGTCGACACCTTCGGCGGCGCGACCGGCGAAGCCAAAGCACGTTCGTTCGACGTCTACGGCTACGCCTTCGTCTCCCGCCGCGCCTGATCGCTACTCCACTCCTCGCAGCCGCCCGTCTACTCCGAGCCAATACAACCAAACCCAACCCCCGAAAGGACCTGAGATGTCTACTGATGACAAAGTCGTGATCGGCCAAACCCACGGAACCAACGACCCCGAAGCCGTGCTCATCGGCTACCTCCTCGGCGTCGAATCGCTACGAGCCGGCAAACAGGCGTTGATGTGGCTGACCAAGGACGGCGTACACGTCGCCACCAAGGGATACGTCGACGGCATCGAGGTACCCGGGGCACCCTCAGTGGCAGCACTACACGCCGAGTACATCGAACGAGGTGGACGGTTCTACGCCTGCCCGGTCTGTGTCAAGAGCCGCGGCCTGGAGAACGCCGAATGGGTACAAAGCGCCGAAGTCAAAGGCGTCCCGTCCCTCCTCGAGTTCACCCAGGGCGGCGCGCTCACGTTCAACTACTGACCGCACAACTCCGAGACGGCAACGACCTCACGTTCTGGAATCAACGAAGGGCGACTCAACTATGACCAACGACAAGCCTGGGCCGCACTTCGGGCTCGTGCTCGACTGCGCTGATCCCGACCGCCTCGCCGAATTCTGGGCCGAGGCGCTGGGCTACGCCAACGTCGGCTCTGCCGGCGTCTACGTCGCGCTCTACCCGCGAGAAGGCAACGGTCCGAAACTGCTGCTGCAACGAGTGACCGAACCAAAGGCGACCAAGAATCGGATGCACCTCGACATCGAGGTCCCCGACATCGACGTGGAGGCCGACCGCCTGTCCCGCCTCGGCGCACAACGGGTCAGCGACGACACACACAGCGAACACGGCAGTACCTGGATCCTTATGGCTGATCCCGAAGGCAACGAGTTCTGCATCTGCGACAACGGAAGCCCCGCTACCCACGAGACGACCTGATGGCCACACGCCAGGAGAAGGAGGCGAACGCGCGGTTCTCGCAACGCTGCGGCGAGCGTTGCGCGCCGTCGAAGACACCGGGCAATCGGCCCTGAGAGGCACCGGACGCTGCCGCACCGGTGCGCCCTATGCGAGTTCGCGGGCTCGCTCGGCTGCCCAGCTGGTCATCTGGTCGCGGATGGTGTCGGCGATGCGTTGTTCGTCGACGGTGAGAGTTGACTCGTGCGCGGCGTCGGCGAGGGCGTCGGGGAGGCGCTTGGCGAGCACCATGATGCGTGCGCACGCCTCATCGGAGCCGAGGCCGAGTGGGCGCGCCAGCCGCTCCCAGTGCCGTCGTTGGATGAAGGACGGGCGGTACTCGCCCCCGATCTTGTGTGCCATGCGGGCCTTGCGCGGATGGTCGAGATGTGGAAGTGCAGATGCGACGTCGTACAGCGGCGCGAGACGCACCTGGTGGCCGCTGAGCAACAGCGAGTAGTTCTTGGCGTGACCGTTTGTGGCAAGCACGAGCCAGTTGTAGGCGAGGGCGTCGATGAAGCGCGCCGCGTCGCGGTCTCCGGCGACTTCGCGGATGAGCCGGCCGAGCTGTTCGGCGCCCGGACCCCCGTCGACTTCGTACTTGCGGTCAGGGTGGACGCTGAGCGCCTGGCAGAGGTCTTCCTGATGGACTCGTACGACGGCGCCGGAGTCATCGACGATCCGGTCATAGCGCTCGACCACCAATGCCCGCTCGTCTCCGAAGGTGCGGATCGATGTCGTCGCGGCGATCAGCCCGGCGCGTCGGGCGGCGGTGAGGCAGAGGTGTTCGTTGATGTCGTCGTCATCGAGCCCGCCGATCGCCGGTTTGACGATGTGAGTGGTCGGTGTCGCCCCGGAGGGAATGCCCCATCGGTCGGCGGACTGGTCGTAGAGGAGCGCGATCTTCGCTTGGGCGCCGGCAAGGCTCCATCGGCCCTCGGGATGCGGGCGCCACGTCGTCGTGTCGTGTCGCAGATCGCGGAGGAACTGGGCGACGTCGTCCTCGTCCAACCACTCGACGCCTCCCGGTAATGACTCCTCGGGCCTCGCGTCCGGTGCGATGTACTGAGCTGCTCCGGCGACGTCGCCGCCGACACCGCGCAGGAGGCCGGTGACATCGGACGGGGAGCAGCCGAACTCACGTGCCCACCGTTCGAGCACTCGGTCGTTGTCGGGCAACAGACCCCAGAGGTACGGGTGGGTGGTTGCGTGCGAGTAGGGCGAGACGCGCAACGGCATCGACACCGATATCGGAGTCGATGCCGGCCCGGCGGCGTAGGCCGAGTCGTACGTGAACCGAAAGCTGCGCCGGTCGGCGGCGTCGAGGGTTCCGACGAGTCGACCGCCCATGTGAACCGACAGGTCCGTCACGAGTCGTCACCGAGCAATCGATCGAGATCGATCCCGCCGTCACGGGCCGGCGCGTCGACAAGTCTGGCGACCATCCCGAGCGCGGTGATGGCTCGGAGCGCAGTCCCGAGCTCGGCGGTCGCCTTGCCGCGCTCCAACGCGATCACCCATTGCCGGCTCACATCGATCCGATCGGCGAGCTCAGCCTGCGTCCAGTCGTGCTGCAGCCTTGCGTCTCGCACTGCGGCACCGAGGTCTCGGGCGGTTCGAATGTTCATGATGTCAGCGTACGCAGACATTTCCACAATGTCAACGATCGCCGACATTGCGCGTACGTCATCGAACGTTGACTTCGTGGGACGACGCGGACGTCACGTCGGGTCAAGGAGTCGCTCGAGTTCGTGGCGGGCATGTCCGACGACGTGTGCCGGTGCGGCGGAGCTACATCGCGTCGACCTGCGGCATGATCTCTTCCTTCAGCTGCTTGAGATCGTCGAGCGTCTTCGCGACCGGCACGTCCGCGAACGGCGGCCAGAGGAGCGGCATCGTGAGCCCGGCCTCCTTGTACCGCTTGAGGTTCTCGGTGATCTGCGCGGCGGTTCCTACCAGCAGGTTGCTGCCCTTGCCCAAAGGCGCCTGATCGGTCTCCGACTCGGTGATGACGAACCAGATCATGCTGCAGATCTCGAGATCGTCGATCGAGCGGGAGCTCCCGAGCTCCTCGAGCTCGCTCTGGATGGCGCCGCGCCACTGCTGGAGCTCGTCGGGCGAGTCCTGGATGCCGATCCAGCCCGACAGGCCGTACTTGGCGATGCGGTTCGCCGAGCGCTTCGGGTCCTTGAGCCCGCTGAAGAAGATCGGAGGATGCGGCTTCTGCACCGGCTTCGCTCCGAACCCGCAACGCTCGAAGTCGGCGAACTCGCCGTGGTACTCGAAGAGGTCGTTCGACCAGATGCCTTGCATGATCTCGATGGTCTCGCGCACGTGCTGGTGCCGCTTCGGGAAGATGTGCGCCGCACTCGCAGCCGCGAACTCCTCGGGCATCCAGCCAGACCCCAGGCCGACGTTGATCCTGCCGTTCGAGAGGTGGTCCACGGTGGCGATCTCGGCAGCGAGGACGGCGGGTGCCCGGTACGGCGTGTCGGTGATGCTCATGCCGATCCGCACCTTCGTCGTCTTCGCCGCAAGCCAGGGGATCAGCGGCCACCCTTGGAGAAACTCACCGCGCGACGACACCGGCAGTGCCTTCGGGAACCCCTCGATCATGCCGAACGAGTACTGGAGCTCGGCGCGATCGGACGCTTCGGGAACGACGATCCGGTCGAGCGTCCAGACGGAGTCGAAGTCGAGCTCCTCTGCCAGGCTGGTGAGATCCTCGAGCTCCTTGACGGTCACCTTGTCGCGAAAGTTCGGCAAGTACAGAGCGAGCTTCATGAGAGACGCCTCCTCATCGTTCGTCAGTTGGTCGCCGGCCGACGCGGAGGTCGAGCGGCAGACGTGCGGGTCCCCCGACCCTGCATGCAGGCGAAACCTAACAGGCGCCATCCTCCGCTTCGACACGGAGCCGGTCGCGCAGTTCCCGCTTGACGACCTTGCCGTAGTTGTTGGTCGGCAGGGCGTCGACGAAGCGGTATTCCTTGGGTCGCTTGAACCGGGCGATGTGGTCGAGGCACATGCGGTCGAGGTCCTCGACCGGCGGTGGGGCGTCGCCGTCGGCGGCCACCACGAAGGCCACCACCGCCTCGCCCCACTCCGTGTCGGGCCGGCCGACGACGGCGGCGGCCCCGACGCCGGGGTGGCGGAGCAGTGCCTCCTCGACCTCTCGGGGGTAGATGTTCATCCCCCCGCTGATGATCAGGTCCTTGGACCGGTCCCGCAGCGTCAGGTACCCGTCGGCGTCGAAGCTGCCGACGTCGCCGGTGTGCAACCAGCCTCCCCGCAACGCCTCGGCGGAGGCTTCGGGCTGCTTCCAATAGCCGGCCATGACCACATCGCCCCGCACCACCACTTCGCCGACCTCGCCGGCGGGAACATCGCGGTCGACGTCGTCGAAGACGCGGACCTCGACGTCGGTGCGCGGGAGGCCGACGCTCCGCATGCGGTCACGCCACCGCGGATGGTTTCGGTCGGCGTGGTCTGATTTGGACAAGGCGGTGATCGTCATCGGCGTTTCGCCCTGCCCGTAGATCTGTGCCAAGCGGGGGCCGACAACGTCGAGGGCGTCCTCCAGGTCGGCGAGGTACATCGGTGCGCCGCCGTAGATGATTGCCTTCAAGTGGGAGAGGTCGGCGGTGGCGATCGCCCGGTCGGCGGCCAATCGCTTCACCATGGTCGGAGCGGCGAAGAACGACATTCCCCGCCAGCGCTGCAGCAGCGCGGCGATCTCGTCGCCATCGACGCCGCCGGACTGCGGCACCACGCTCACCGCCCCGCGGGCAACGTGGGGCAGTCCGTAGAGCCCCGAACCGTGCGACAGCGGCGCGGCGTGCAGGATGGAGTCCCGCGGCATCACCGGGTCGATGTCGGCGAAGTAGCTGAGCGATGCCATCAGGAGGTTGCGGTGCGTGAGCGTGGCTCCCTTGGGCCGCCCGGTCGTGCCGCTGGTGTAGAACAGCCAGGCCGCATCTTCCGGTTGCTGGTCGACGAGCGGTGCCGGCGGCGACGCTGTGAGCCGGTCCCACCGCTCGCCGGGCCCCACCACCACCGCCCGCAGCGACGCGACCGTACCGACCAGCGACTCGACATCGCCGGCATGCTCGGCGTCGGTCACGACGACAGCCGACTCGCTGTGTTCGAGGATGTAGGCGAACTCGTCGCGGTGAAGGCGGGCGTTGACCGGCACGGCGACGAGACCGGCGTGCCAGATGGCGAACAGCGCCTCGAGGTACTCGGGCCGGTTGCGCATCACGATGGCGACCCGATCACCGGGCGACAAGCCGAGGTCGTCGCGCAGGCCGGCGGCCGCGCCGGCCGTCCGGGCGGCGAACTCGAGCCAGGTGGCGTGGACGCGCTCGCCGTCGGCCAGCGCCGGGTCGTCGGGCCGCCCGCGACCGTGACGCTCCACCCAGACGGCCGGGTTCATCGAACCGTCTCACGCGGTTGCTCAACCACGGCGGGAGCGTAACGCCAGTCTTTCAACGACCTACCATCACACGATGAGGCTCGCCCAGAACGAGGCGCAGGCCCGGCTGGCGGCGTTCGACCACGGGGTCCTGTGCACGGTGCACGCCGAGCGGGGCGTCGACGCCGTGCCCGTCACGTACGTCGTGGACGAGGACGGTTACGTGGGTGTGCCCGTCGACCGGGTGAAGCCCAAGGCCTCGTCGCGGCTGCAGCGGGAGCGGAACCTGGAGTCGGATCCTCGGGCGACGCTGCTGGTCGAGCACTGGGACCGCGCCGACTGGTCACAGCTCTGGTGGGTGCGGGCCGAGCTGCGCTGGCAGGGCGACGCGGCCGCCGGCCGGGCGTCGGCCCTGGCCGCCCTGCTGGCCGGGCGCTACTCGCAGTACCGGGACCAGCCGTTCGACCGAGTGCTGGTGCTGCGCGTTGTCGGCGTGACCGGCTGGGCCGCCGGCACCAGCTGATCCTCGGCCGTCAGCCGGGCGCCATCAGCTCGGAGACCCGTCGGGTGCGATTTCGGTATGACCGGCGTAGCACTCTGACTGTGATTCGCCGTACACTCGCCCCGAATGCGCGAGCAATGGCTCCATTGACACGCATCGACATCGTCCACCTCGATGGAGCACACCCCGCTGCACGATTTCGGACACTGCAAATCCGACCACTGCGAGCGACGCCATGACGATCTTCGATGACCTACGAGCGAGCCACCAGGTACAGCGGACGCTGGCGCGTCGGATGACCCACGCTCGCGCGTCAGCCGACAGCCGCCGTCTCGCGTTCCTCGCGCTGGCCAACGAGCTCGACGCACACGCGACAGCCGAGGAGCGCCACTTCTATGTGCCCCTCCTGATGGACGACGCCGGCCTCGGCGTCACCCGCCACGCCTTGGCGGACCATCACAAGGCGATGAAGCTGGTCGACGAGCTCCGTGGCGTCGATCCCACGACCGACCACTTCACCGACCTCGCCAAGCAGCTCTCCGCCGAAGTGCGCGACCACCTCGACGAAGAGGAACACGGGACATTTCAACTCGCCGGCAAGCTCCTCACCAAGACTCAGCAAAAGCAGCTCGCTGCGCAGTACCGAGCGGAGTACACCAAACGCGGTGGCCCCTACTCCGCGTAGCGAAGTGAGCGAGGACTTTGGATGACCGACCACATCTCAGCGTCAGAACGAGCTTTCGACTTCTGGGTGGGTGAATGGGATGTCCATCGCAGCGACACGGGCGAGTTGGTGGGTCGGAATGTGATCACGCTGCTGCATGGTGGCAGCGTCCTTGCGGAGAGCTACACAACCACGGGCGGCGGCTTCAGCGGTTCGAGTCTCAATGGCTTCGACCGTGAACGTGGTCGCTGGCATCAGTGTTGGATGGACAGCGCGGGCCTCGTCCTCGACATCTACGGAGGCTTGGTCGACGGGGAGATGGTGATGTGCGGCGAGAGCGAGACGGGGCGGAGCGAACGAATCTCGTGGACTCCGCTCGCCGACGGAAGTGTTCGGCAACATTGGCAGCAGTCCAGTGATCACGGTGTGACATGGCTGACGGTGTTCGACGGCACGTACCGGCCACGGTCTGCCGCCTGAGCGTCAGTCGCCTCAATCGAGGCGGATCCTCGGATCGAGGACGGCGTAGCACGTCGGCCAACAGGTTGGCGAGCACGACACCGAGCACGACGAGGACCATGTATGGCATGAGTTGTGGGAAGTCGCCGTTCTGGTAGGCGGTCAAGGAGAATTCGCCCATTCCCCTGTTCTCGAAGATGCGTTCGGTGACGATCAGACCGTCGATGATGCCGCCGATGTTGAGAGCCGCCACGGTGACGATGGGGATCAATGCGTTGCGGGGTGCGTGGCGCACCAGAATCCGCCGCTCGCTGAGACCGCTACGGCAGAACGACGTGGCTGACGTCGATGACGCGACCGTCGTGCAACCGCAGGACGGCGGCGGTGTGATCGGGTGTCGAGCGTCGCTGCATGGCTGACCCGGGGTTGACGTGGTGCTGCACGTGGCCGTCCTCAGGGCGGATGTTGACCTGGTGCCACGGGACGTGCGAGTGGCCGAAGACGACGACATCGGCATGTGGGAACCATCGGCGGAGGCGGGCGGTCCGACCCTCGGTTGGGCCACTGTCGTGGACGACTCCGACTGCACAGCCGCCGAGTTCGACGACGAGACGCTCGGGCAGGATCATGCCGCGGTCGTTGTTCCCGAGAACCGCGCTGACCGGCGCGAACGCTTCCAGAGCCTCCAGAACCGATGGGTCGGTGATGTCGCCGGCGTGGATGATCGCGTCGGCGGCGTCGAGGTGGCCGGCCAGCCTGTCGACGAGTCGGTCGTGCTGACCCTCGCGCAGATGGGTGTCGGCGAGGAGCAGCACGTTCATCTCGCCCACTTTGTCACGATGTCCGTACCTGCCCAACACCGCCGCGGTCGCCGTCGCCGAGCACAATGAGTCCCGCACTCGTCGTCGATCGGAGGTTGTGGGCGTGGAGCAACTCGATGTCCACCTCGGTGGCGGCCGGCCCTTTGGGTATCACTACTGGCCGCTGCCGGAAGACGACCCCGGCGTCGATCTTCATCGCGAGTCGATTCGCCTCGTCGCCCCCGATGGCGGGCTCACGCGAGGCCTGCTGTGGACTCCACCGACCGGACGTTGGAGGACCACAGTCATCCTGTCTCATCCGCGCGCCGATTTCAGCGTGCACTATGCGTGCCCGTTGCTTGCTGCGGCCGGGTACGCGGTGTGCGGCTTCGGAACGCGGTACATGAACAACGACACGGACTGCCTCCACGAGAAGGCGGCGCTCGATGTGAAGTGTGTTGCCGACGAGATGATCCGCCGCGGTGCCGAGGCCGTGATCATGCTCGGCAACAGTGGCGGTGGATCGCTGACCGCGCTCGCCCACACCGAGTTCGCCGTCGGAGACGGGTGGGTCGGCATCGCCGCTCATCCGGGCGAAGGCGTCTTCATGAGCCAGAGCATCGACCCCTCTGTCGATGACGAATCCGATCCCTTCTCGGTCGTGCCCGAGCTCGACATGTACAACCCGGACAACGGTTGGCGACCCTGGCCGGAACCGAGCACCTACGACCGTGGGTGGTTGGAGACGTACCGCGCCGCCCAACTGTCGAGGGTCGCCCGTCTCGATGCGATCGCGCTCGAGTCCATCGAGCTTGCCGACGAGGCGCGAGCGAGAAGTCGCTCGATCGACAAGACGGCCGACCCGTCCACCTGGCAGTACTGGCGGGCCCGCGCGGTCTGGACCAAGTACTTGGTGATCTACCGCACGCTCGCCAACCCCGCGTACCTCGATCTCAGCATCGATCCCGACGACCGAGCCATGGGCAGCCTGTTCGCCAACCCCGACCCGATGGAAGCCAACTACCAGCGCAACGGGTTGGCGCGCACCATGACTGCACGCGGATGGCTCTCCACATGGTCGGCGTTGTCGAGCAAGGCGAGGATGGCGGAGACGATGCCGAACATCCGCATCCCGACACTGCTCGTCCATCCGACCGCAGATATCGAGATCCGTCGCCGCGAGGCGCAGGCGATCTACGACAGTTCTGGCGCAGTCGACAAGACGCTGTTGGAGATCTCCGGGGCACCGCACTACCTCGAGGGTCACCGTCGCGAGGCACTCGACGCCGTCGTGGACTGGTTGAGGGAGCGGTTCCCGTGAGCTGGCCGATCAGTGAGCGATCTCGATCGACGCACCTTTGGGCAAATCATCGCGGATGCTGGAGACGGCCCGGTCCACATCGTCGTGCGCGCCCTCCACGGAGACGCTGAGTCCGACCGACTTCTCGTCCACGACCGATGGCTGCTCTGACGAGATCAGCTCAACGCCGTCGGCGTCGGCGAGTTCGGTGGCGACACGGACAGCGAGCGCTGCCGGTCCTGTGAATCTGATTCGGTAGACGGTCACCGCTCCAGCGTTCCACACGAGCGAGGCAACCCGATGACCCTGCACCGCGGGAAACCGGCAGAAGGTCGGGCTCGTCGCGGCGTTGGCCTCGAGCGCCGAGCTGTTGATCCTCGACGAACCCACCTCGGGTCTGGATCCGCTGATGGAGGGTCTCCGACGACGCGACATCGGCTGACGCCCGGGCGGATGTTCAACACGTGGTGACTTCGGCCTAGCGGCGACACGGTCCTGTGGAGTTGCTGACGCCCACCTGGGTACCTCAGAAGACTCCACTGGGCTGAAGCCCACCGGGCGAGCGTGCCTACCATTGGCTCATCCTTTCCCACCTGCTGGCAGTGGATTCGCCGGTCCTGATCCCGGCGCGATGGCAGATGACCGTCTCGCTCGGTACGCACATCGTGCTGTCCTGCTTCGGGGTGGCCTTCCCCGCGATGATCTGGGTGGTTCACGGTCGGGGGATCCGCGACCGCGACGAGGTCGCCCTCGGTCTGGCCAAGCGGTGGTCGAAGGTCGCGGCCGTGCTCTTTGCAGTCGGAGCCGTCTCCGGCACGATTCTCAGCTTCGAGATGGGGCTGCTGTGGCCGGAGTTCATGCGTCGGTTCGGTGACGTGATGGGAGTGCCGTTCGCACTGGAGGGGATCGCCTTCTTCCTGGAAGCGATCTTCCTCGGGATCTACCTCTACGGGTGGGGCCGCCTGCCTGCGAGACAGCATCGAGCAGTGCTCGTGCCGATCGCCTTGTCGGGGGTGCTCGGCACGTTCTGTATCCTGGCGGTCAACTCGTGGATGAACTCGCCGAGCGGATTTCATGTCGTCGACGGCAGGATCACCGACATCGACCCGTGGGCAGCGATGTTCAACCACGCCGTGTGGTTGCAGTTCCTGCACATGTGGATCGCGACGTTCATGGTCGTCGGGTTCTGCGTTGCCGCGGTCTATGCCACCGGTCTACTGCGCGGGCGCGACGATCGACATCACCGCCTCGGGTTCGCCATACCGTTCGCGTTCGCGGCGATTGCCTCGGTAGCTCAACCCCTCGTCGGTCACGTCGCCGGCCTCCGGCTGGCGTCGGCGCAGCCGACGAAGTTGGCGGCGATGGAGCTGAACGTCGACACTCAACAGCGACGGGCGCCGTTGACCATCGGCGGTGTGATCATCGACGGCCAGGTGCGGTTCGGTCTCGACATCCCCTTGCTGGGCTCGGTGATCTCACGCACCGACCCCAACGCATCGGTGCCTGGGCTGGCCGACTTCCCGGAGGCCGATCGACCGAACGACCATTTGGCCACGATGGTCCACCTCTCGTTCCAGGCGATGATCGGAAGCGGGTTGGCACTGGTCGGCCTCTCGGCGTGGTACTGGCTCCGTCGACGGCGGGGCGCCGACCCCTTGGCATCGCGTCGATTCCTGGTCGCAGCGGTCATGGCGGGTCCGCTTGCGGTCGTCGCCCTGGAACTGGGTTGGATGACGACCGAGCTGGGTCGACAGCCGTGGATCGTCTACCGAGTCATGCGCATCGCCGACGCTGTGGCGCACGACAATGCGATCTGGGCGAGCTTCATCGTGTTGGTGTTCGTCTACGGCGGCATGATCACCGGCGCCGTCGCGGTGATGCGGAGCATGGCTCGACGATGGCGGGAGGGCTCCAGTCTCGATCTGCCCACGCCGTATTCACCTCCACACGCACCGGCGGGCGAATGAGCCTGCAGATCGTCGTCGCCGCGATCATGTTCACTGGCGTGATGGCGTACGCCGTGTTCGCCGGCGCCGACTTCGGAAGCGGCGTGTGGGATATCACTGCGGGCGGCCCGGAACGCGGCGCACCGATGCGCTCACTGATCGACGATTCGATCGGCCCGGTGTGGGAGGCGAACCACGTGTGGCTGATCTTCGTGCTCGTCTACCTGTGGACGGGGTTCCCCCAGGCGTTCGCGGCCCTGTGCGAGACGCTGTTCGTACCGCTGACGCTCGCCGGGCTCGGGATCGTGCTGCGCGGCAGCGCGTTCGCCTTCCGCAAGTTCGCCCCGACGGTCGCCGAGGCACGGTTCTTCGGTGCGATCTTTGCTGCGTCGTCGATCCTCACACCGTTCTTCCTCGGGGCCGTTGCCGGTGCCGTCGCCTCCGGTCGTGTTCCACTCGATGGGGGTGGTGACCGGTGGCGGTCATGGGCCACGCAAGCGTCCGTGGTCGGTGGCGTGCTGGCGGTGCTCACGAGCGCCTTTCTTGCCGCCGTCTTCCTCACCGCAGAAGCGGCTCGGCAAGGCAATGTCGAGTTGGTCGCCGCCTGCAGACGGCGTGCGCTGATCGCAGGTGTCCTGACCGGGTTGGCGGCGCTGACGGGCATCGCCCCCCTGCGACACGATGCCCCACGCCTGTTCGATCGGCTGACCGGTCGCGCCCTGCCGATCGTGCTCGTGTCGGCCGTCGCCGGCCTGGCGTCGCTGGTGATGCTGTGGCGCGGGCAACCCAAACGCGCTCGAGTCGCTGCGGTGGTGGCGGTCGCCGCGGTGGTGGCGGGTTGGGGTCTCGCCCAGTACCCGTGGATCCTCGTCGACGCGGCACGTCTCGACGACGTCGCCGGCGCACGAGCCACGCTGTGGGCACTGGTCGGGGTGTTCGGCGTGGCCGCAATCACCGTGGTACCGGCGTTGGGCTACCTGTACTGGCTCACGCAGACCGCCATCGGTGTTCGTGAGAAGCGTCGGTAGGTGGCCGGGTTCAGCAGAACAGTCGGGCGGAACCGATCCCGGTCACGACGCCGTCGCGAACCGTGGTCGACACACCGAGGCCGCGGTGGCCGAGGAACCCGGTTGGATCGCCGATCGAGAGGTACAAGTGAGTACCGTCGGGTAGCGCCTGGTCCTGGGCGTGGAATCGGTCCGGATACGCAGCGAGCATCTCTGCCTCGGTGGAACCGACGTGGATGCCCTCCTCCGTGGCGATTCCCGTGGCTGTTGGATCGATCGGTACGTATGGCTCGCGTCGATCGCCCCACGCCGATGCCTGGCGGTCGCCGACCGACCAGGCCCACAGCTGTGGCTCACCGGGCTGGCGCCAGAAGGCGATGCTGAGATCGCCCCACCACAGCACGCGGAAGTCGATGCCACCGAGGCAATCGCCGGTTCCGTCTGCGTACGTGACCACCGGCGTCGTGTACCAACCGGTGTCGTGGTCGACGGGGCCGAGCACTGGTTGCAGCATCTGCAAGGTGCTCTCCGGGTCGAAGTTCTCGCCCGTGGTGAGACCGAGCACGCTGGCCCGATCGAGGGTGATGTGGTCCGGTGATATCGACGGATCCGCCCGGCTGAGACGGATCGGGGATCCGCTGCCGAGCAGAAAGACGTCGTCGGAAGTGTTGCTGTGGACGACCGGGATCGTGGCGTCCTTCGTCAACTCCTCCAACAGAAGTTGATCGTCTCGTCCGAACGTTGACGCGTCCGGAAGGCAGCCACCCTGCTGCTGTACCTGCAACGACGCATCGTCGAGAACCAGTTCCCCGTTGGTGAACCTCCACGCCGCCAAGCACTCGCCGACGATGACGGGGAGATCGCCCTGCACGAAGTCGATGGTCAGGATCGAGTCGGCGCTGACGGCGTAGCGACCGTCGAGATCCGTGGCGGGAGCAAGTGCGTCGGCTCGAACCAGTCGAAGGCGAGGATCTCCGGCGGCGCTGTTCACGAGAAGCGTGAGTCCGTCGTCGGGTGACAGTTCGAGGTGGTCGCCATCGTGAAGCGCACCATTGGGGATGTCGGTGCACAACACGGCGGTGGACAGCGTCTCGGGAATCTTCAAGGCGCCGTTGTCGAGCGATCCCGCCGCGGAGTAGTCGTTGCACCCATCGGTGCCGCTCACGAGGGTGTCGCCAGCACCGAACTCGACGAACGGGAGAATCGCACTCGGCCACGGCGCGGCAACGTTGTTGGTGACCGTGTCGGTCACGAGCCACCGGTGGCCGGCGAGCTGGCCGAGCGTGACGGAGGGGGTCACCGTCGTTGTCGCGGTCGCCGCCACCGAGTCGTTCGGTTCGTTGACGGTGTCGACGGTTGCGGGGGTGATGTGCTGCGGGTCCTGATCGGGCTTCACGAGGACGATTGCGACTGCTGCTGCTGCTGCGGCCGCGACTGCGCCGGCGGCCCACCAGCGAACGGGTCGCCGACGATGTGGGTTGCTGCGGATCGACACGACCTCAGCGATCTCATCGCCGTTGATCGCCGCCTCGAGCACCGATCGCATTCCGGCGCGCGAGCGCTCGGAGAGTGCGATCCCCGACGACTTCGTCGCGTCGATGATGTCTTGGTCGTTCATCACTGCACTCCTTGGGTGAGGATCGAGCGCAGCGTGGTGCGCGCTCGGGCCAGCAACGACTCGGTTGCGTGAACGGTGCGGCCCATTGCCTGAGCCACCTCCGACACCGTCATCTCGTCGACGTAACGAAACACCAGGACGGCCCGCTGATCGGCCGGCACGTCGGCCAGGGCATCGACCGCGCGCCCGCCGCCGTCCTCCGTGCCTGGACGACCGATGGCGCGCAGCTCGCGGGCCCGGCCGCGTGCGTCGCGCTTCAGCTGATCGAGGTAGCGATGCCGGCACGACACGATGAGCCAGCCGACATCGACCGCTTCTTGGTGTCCTGCTCGAATCTTGCGCAGTAGGCCGAGGTAGGTCTCCTGCACGAGCTCATCAGCGGATGTCGCGTCGCCGCCGGTCAGTCGCGAGGCATACCGATACAGCTCGTCGACGGTCCGCTCGTACAAGGCGAGCAGGTCGGCGTCGGTCATCGCGGTCATTCGTAGCACCCGTGGTCCATCCGCAATCACGACAAGTAGACGACACAGCGTCCCGCGATTCCGTCGCGGCCGTATTGCAGGTCGATGACGAAGTGGCCGCGCAAGTCAGAAACCGCCAGCGCCTGACAGACCGAATTTCAACGTATGGTGGGTCCGTGACCGGACCCATGGACACCCTCTCCGAGCGCATGCAGCAACTGCAGGACGCCGGCTGGACCGAGCAGTTCGCGGTCGACGACGGGTGGCTGACCTGTGGCAACTGTGCAGCGAGGTACACCGCCGAAGAGGTCGTGGTCGACGAGGTCTACCGATTCGAGGGTGCGAGTGACCCGGGCGATGAATCGATCCTGTTCGCGATCACCACACCGTGCGAGCATCGTGGCACCCTGCCTGCTACGTACGGCCCCGACACGCCGACCGACGTCGCCGACTTCGTGACCCGGTTGCGACTCGACCACCACTGAACGGTGGTGTCAGTCGGGCGTGGAGCTACGTGTAGCGAACGCCGTGGCCAGCCGGGCCAACGCGAGGGCAGCGATGACGAGCCCGAAGTCGCGCAGGGCGACGTCGTAGAAGCCGGGGATCAGCAGCAGGTTGACGATGATCCCGACCAGCCAGGCGGCAACCAGGTACCCGCCGAACCGCGGGCGGAGGGCAACGACGAGGCCGGCGACGATCTCGATGATGCCGACTACGTACATCGCTTGGTGGGGAGTGCCGGGAAGATGATCGGAGATCCGTGGTGCGAGGTACCGATCCCAATTGACCAGCACGTGGGCGAACTTGTCGACGCCGAAGAGGATCGGCGCCACCGTGAAACCCGTGCGGAGGAGCCAGAACGCCTGGTAGGCGGGGTCGGTGCGCCTCCAGCTCGATGGCTGACTGGTCGAGGGTGCGGTATCCAGCGTGCTGGTCATTGAGGGTTGCCTCCGTGTCTAAAGGATAGTAATCTCGACTATAGAAGTCGGTCGTAATTTAGTCAATGAATTTCTCCTTTAGAAGGAACGAATGATCTCTGACGATCACACCAGCAGTTCGCCGGCGCCTTCCAGCACATTCGACGCGCAGATCACTGGCATCGCTGCCCTCGGCGATCCACTGCGTCGGGCCTTGTACCGGTACGTCATCGCCCAGGCGGGTCCCGTGAATCGAGACGAGGCCGCCCAGGGCGTCGGAGTCGCCCGTCATGTGGCCAAGTTCCATCTCGACAAGCTCGTCGATGACGGTCTGCTCGCGGTCGAGTACGCCCGCCCACCGGGGCGCCGTGGTCCGGGCGCGGGACGGCCGGCCAAGTTGTACCGGCGCTCAACACGCGAGCTCGCGGTCAGCTTGCCGCAGCGTGACTACGAGCTCGCCGGACGGCTGCTGGCCACGGCAGTGACCGAAGCCGAACGCGACGGAACCTCGATCGGCGATGCGCTACGCACGGTGGCCAGGCGTGCTGGTCGCGCCCTTGGCGACGAAGCCCGCGGCATCGCCGGATCGCGGCCGACGGCGTCAGCGTTGCGCGATGCGGCGCTCGGCGTGCTCGTCGACCGTGGATACGAACCGCGCCGCGACGGCGCCGATGTCACACTGGTCAACTGTCCCTTCCACGCCTTGGCCGAGGACTACACCGATCTCGTCTGCGGAATGAACCTGCAGCTGCTGAGTGGTCTCGTGGACGGACTCGAAGATGCCGATCTCGAAGCCCGGCTCGAGCCGACCCCAGGGCTGTGCTGCGTGCGACTTGGCGAGCCCGTCGTCTGAGGCCGGCGCCTCAACACCGATCCACAACCGCTCGACCCCAACAAGGAGGAACGATGAGAAAGTTTTCGATCCGGCCAACACTGACCTTGAAGGGCCGCACCTTCAACGGTGTGCGCGGGTGGTCAGGCAAACCGATGCACCCACCGTTGACCGACTTTCCGATCGCGGCGTACATCTTGGCTGCCGCCTTCGATGTCATCTCATCGATCGGTGGCAGCGACCACGCGTGGGCCCGCGAGATGTGGCACGCCGGAACGTTCACTTTCGTCGCCGGCGCCGGCGTGTCGGTGCTGGCCGCACTGACGGGTCTGTGGGATGCCTGGAAGTCGTCGGAAGCCGGCACGCAGGCCCGGCGCACGATCAACACCCACGCCACCATCATGCTGACGGTCACCGTCCTGGCGATGGTCGATGTCGTCTGGCGGCTCAACGAGTATCACACCGAGTTGGTGACGCCGACCGGGATCGTCGTGCTGTCCGTCGTGATCGCCGCACTGGTCTCGCTCGGTGCGACCTTCGGCGGGACCCTGGTCTACGACTACGGCTTCAACGTCGAGGCTGCCGGGGATTCTCCGGTCTGGCACCAGTCGGAGACCGACGTGCTGCCGGGCCAGCACGACGACAGCGAATCGTCGTGATCTCGGCCCCAACATCGACGAACCTGGCGGTGATCGAAGGCGGCGACGCTCGAACTCAGCCGGGGAAGACTGCGTGGCGCTTGGCGACAGCGTGGCGGTCGTCGGGGTCCGCTGATGCAAAGCGGTTGATCAGCTCGAGGCGGAGGGCTTCGAACGGCACGACAGCGTCGACGATCAGCTCACTGGCGAGCCGGTAGAGGTCGACGTCCTCCTCGTACTCACGCCTGCGAGCGGTGATGAACGCCTCGCGCTCCGCGGGGTCGGCGATCTCGGCGATCTTGTTGGCGAACACGGCATTGACCGCCGCCTCGGGACCCATCACGGCGATCTTTGCGGTCGGCAGCGCCAACGTGGCGATCGGATCGAAGGCCGGGCCGCACATCGCGTAGAGCCCGGCGCCATAGGCCTTGCGGACGACGACGCAGATCTTCGGCACCGTGGCCTCGGTGACGGCCGTGACCATCTTCGCCCCATGCCGGATGATGCCGGCGCGCTCGACCTGGGTTCCGATCATGAAGCCGGGCACGTCGGCGAGGAACAGCAGCGGGATGTTGTACGCGTCGCACATCCACACGAACCGGGCTGCCTTGTCGGCGGAGTCACCGAACAACACGCCCCCCTTGTGCATCGGGTTGCTGGCGACCACACCGACGGAGTTCCCGTCGAGGCGGGCGAACCCGGTGATCAACTCCGGCGCGAACAGCGGCTTGATCTCGAAGAGGCTGCCGTCGTCGACGACTCCGTCGATGAACCGGTGCATGTCATAGCCGGCCGCTTCGACGTCGGGCAGCACGGCTC
>JANMNE010000361.1:0-25640 GCA_031373785.1 Ilumatobacteraceae bacterium | reverse complement strand
GAGACCGAGACCCACTGGCCGCCTTGATGGAAGATGCGGCGAATCTCTCGCCGTGGCCCGTCGAGCACGCTCGTCATATCGGCGGAACCTAGCGCCTGCCGGCCTGGCACTGAGTATCGATCGTTCCTGCAGGTGGAACCGACACGGCGACGTCGATTTCGTTATGGTGCCCCCGTGCGCACCAAGGTGGCGATCGTCGGAGGCGGACCGGCAGGCATGCTGCTGTCGCACCTGCTGTGGCGAGCCGGCATCGACAACGTCGTGGTCGAGCAACGCTCGCGCGAGTACGTCGAGGCGCGGATCCGGGCGGGCGTGATCGAGCAGGGAACCAGTGACCTGCTGCGATCGTTGGGCCTGGGCGAGCGAATGGGCCGCGAAGGCTTCGTGCACGAAGGCGTGACCATCTCCAACTCGCGATCGCCGTTCCGAGTCGACTTCATGTCGCTCGTCGGGCGAGCGGTGATGGTCTACGGGCAGACCGAGATCCAGAAGGACCTCTATGACTCCGGTGTCGCTGCCGGCCGGCCGATCATCTTCGAGGCCGAGGGCGTGCAGATCCACGACATCACCGATGCCCAACCGTCGGTCAGCTACCACGTGCACGATGTCGCAGCGACCATCGAGGCCGACTACATCGCCGGGTGTGACGGGTTCCACGGAGTCAGCAGGCACGCCATCCCTTCCGACGTCCGGCGCGAGTACGAGCGGCTGTACCCGTTCGGCTGGATGGGGGTGCTGTCCGAGACGCCACCCGTCAGCCACGAACTGATCTACGCCCGCCACCCTCGGGGCTTCGCCCTGTGCTCGATGCGCAACCCGATGCTGTCGCGCTACTACATCCAGTGCACCGCCGACACCGACGCGGCCTCGTGGACCGACGATCAGTTCTGGGACGAGCTTCGCAGTCGGATCCCCGAGGAAGCCGCGTCGGCGTTGGTCACCGGCCCATCGATCGAGAAGTCGGTGACCCCGTTGCGCAGCTACGTCGCCGAGCCGATGCAATGGGGCAACCTGTTCCTGGCCGGCGACGCCGCACACATCGTGCCGCCGACCGGCGCCAAGGGGTTGAACCTCGCGTTCTCCGACGTCTACTACCTCAGCGAAGCACTCGCCGAGCGCTACTCCAGCGGTTCCGGCACAGCATTGGAGGGGTACGGCGCCAAGGCATTGCGACGAGTGTGGAAGGCGGTTCGGTTCTCGTGGTGGATGACCACGATGCTGCACACGTTCCACGATGCCGGCGAGTTCGAGCACCGCATGCAGGAGACCGAACTCGACTATCTCGCCGGCTCGGTCGCCGCGCAGACGGCGATGGCGGAGAACTACACCGGCCTGGCGTTCTAGTCGATCGCCGTTGCCCCACTACCGTGCAACTCCGATGGGCGACTTCGACAAGGGCATGCGGATCCGCAGTGAGGTGCTCGGCCGCGAGCACGTCGAACGGTCAACGGCCAATGCGACCGACCTCGACCGCGGGTTCCTCGAATGGATCACGACCAACGTCTGGGGCGACCTGTGGGCGGATCCCACGCTCGATCGAAAGACCCGCAGCATGATCACCATCGCCATCCTCGCTGCGCTCGGCCGAGACGAGTTGGCATTGCACCTCCGTGCGTCGACGACCACGGGGGTCAGCGACGCCGAGCTGTCACAGGTGTTGCAGCATGTGGCGATCTACGCCGGCGTCCCCGCCGCCAACCACGCGTTCCAAACCGCACGATCGGCACGACCCTCATGACGCTCACCTACGGACCACGAGCCCAAGACGACCACCCACCCTTCCTGTACTCCGACTACAAGTCGACGGTGAAGCGTGCACCGTCACACGACCTGATCGCGATCGTCCAGACACTGACGGAGACCACCGGGCCGGGGCCGGCATGGGCAGATCTCAGTGTCGACGACGCCGACCTCACGACGAATGCCGGAACCGGTGGCGAAGCGATCGGCCAGCGCAGCATCGTCACCGGGCGAGTGCTCGACGAGAACGGCGACCCGGTCCCTCACACACTCGTCGAGATCTGGCAGGCCAACGCATGCGGCCGCTACATGCACTGGCGGGAGACCGCGTTCCCGGCACCGCTCGACCCGAACTTCGTCGGTGTCGGCCAGTGCCGAACCGGCGATGACGGTGCGTATCGGTTCCTCACCGTCAAACCGGGCCCGTATCCGTGGGGCAACCATCCGAACGCATGGCGGCCGGCGCACATCCACTTCTCGCTGCTGGGTCCTTCCGTTGCCACCCGTCTGGTCACCCAGATGTACTTCCCCGATGATCCGTTGCTCGACATCGACCCGATCTTCCAGTCCGTGCCGCAGCACAGCCGCGATCGGCTGATCGCCAGCTACGACCACTCGGTCACCGTCGAGAACTGGGCGCTCGGCTACCGGTGGGACATCGTGCTGCGCGGTGCGGGAGCGACGCCGTGAGCGGCCACCGTCGTCAGCAGACCCCGTCGCAGACCGTTGGCCCGTACTTCACGATGCGGCTGTCGGCGGAGGGCGAGAACGTCCTGACCGCGCCGGAGACCATCGGGGAGCGCATCCGCATCGAAGGTCGGGTCTTGGACGGCGACCGCAAACACATCGAAGACGCGTTGCTCGAGCTCTGGCAGGCCGACAGCGCCGGTCGCTATCACCATCCCACCGACGATCGCACCGATGTGCCGGCGGACCCGGCCTTCAGCGGGTTCGGGCGCTGTGCGACCGATTTCCGGACGGGTGCGTACTCCTTCCTCACGATCAGGCCGGGCCCGGTCCCCCATCCCGACGGCGGCATGCAAGCGCCACACATCAGCCTCACGATCCAGGCCCGCGGCATGCTCAACCCGACATTCACGCGCATCTACTTCGACGACAAGGCCTCGAATGCGAGCGATCCAGTGCTGGCGTCCGTGCCCGACTCGCGCCGCGCCACGCTGATCGCCGAGCGAGTCGACAACAACGACTCGTCGGTACCGACGTTCCGCTTCGACATCCGTTACCAGGGCGACGACGAGACCGTCTTCTTCGACGTCTGATCCATGACCCTGTATCCCGGCTTCTCCACCGATCGGATGGACGAGATCTTCGCCCTGTCATCGCGCACGGCGGCGATGGCCGCGGTCGAGGCGGCCGTGGCGACCGCGCAATCAGCCGCCGGCGAGATCCCCGCCGAAGCGGCCGCGGCGATCGTCGCGGCATGCAGCGAGCCGGTCGATCCGGGCATCCTGGCCGACGGTTGGCAAGTCGGAACGCCAGTCCTGGGGTTGCTCGATGTGTTGCGCTCTCGACTGCCCGAGGAGGCCCGGCCCTTTCTCCATCGCGGCCTGACGACGCAGGACGTCATCGACACGGCCACCGTGCTGATGGCCAGGGACGCAATCGTCCACCTGGGCGAGCTGGCCCACGCCGCCGCCTCGTCGATGCGCGAAACCATCCGACAGTTCGGCAGCATCGCCACCCAGGCCAGGTCGTTCCTGCAGCCTGCCGACGTGACGACGGTGGGATTTCGTACCGCTCGATGGTTGAACCAGCTGGACCACGTCAGGCGTCGGCACACACGGATTGCGATGCAACTCGGTGGTCTCATCGGGGACCGGATGGGGATCTCCGATGAGGTCTCGCTCGCCGTGGCCCAGCAGCTCGGCCTCGACGACCAGGTCCCCTGGCACACCAACCGCGCCCCGGTCGTCGAGATCGTGACCCTCGTCGACGACTTCGCCCGATGGGCCGACAAGGTGGGCGGCGACATCGCCCAGCTCGTGGCGCTGGGCGAGATCACGACGCGCGCCGGCGGTTCCTCGGCGGCCGCCGGCAAGCGGAATCCGATCGATGCGATGCGGGCGATGGCCGCGGCCGAGGCGTGTCTCGGCGTGTCGACCATCATCACTCATGCCAAGTCCCATGAGCTCGAACGCGGGCTGGGCAGTTGGCATGCAGAGTGGTTCGCCATCCCGCTGGTCTTCCAGACCGCAGGCGCGGCAATGGAGGCAATCGGTGCCGCCCTCGCCTCGCTGGAGGTCGAACCATCGGCGTTGGTCGTCGCCGACGACCGCCGCGCCGCAGCGGATGCCTACGTCACTTCGATCCTGGAGAATTCACTGAAATGAGTTCATTCGCCACCACGCCAACGGGAACCCGAATCGCCTACGCAACAGCCGGGCGCCCGTGGCGACCCTCGCTGATCTTCACCCACTCGCTCGGCAGCGACCATCGCATGTGGGAGCCACAGGTGCAGGCGTTGAAAGAGGAGTACTACATCGTGTCGATCGACAACATCGGCCACGGCGGGAGTGACGCACCGCCGGGTGACTACTCCGTGGCCGACATGGCTGCCGGCGTGCTGGCGGTCGCCGACGCAGAACAACTGGAGCACTTTCACTACTGCGGCCTGTCGGTCGGCGGCATCACCGGGCTGTACCTCGGCGTGCACCACGCCGATCGGCTGATGTCAATGACGCTGAGCAACACCGCCGCCAAGATCGGCGCTCCGGAGTTGTGGAACGAACGCATCGACGTTGCCCGGTCGCAGGGCATGGGTGCGCTGGTCGATGGTGTCATTGCTCGTTGGTTCTCACCCGGCTTCTCCGAACGCCACCCCGACAGATTCGCACTAGCCAGGGAGACGTTGCTGGCGACGGATCCCAATGGCTACGCCGGTGTGAGCGCTGCCTTACGCGACGCGGACCTGCGCGATGTCGTTGGCTCGATCACAATTCCGACGATGGTGATCGGCGGCGCCAACGATCAGGCCACACCGATCGAGCAGGCTCGTTGGCTCCACAGCCAGCTCGATGGCAGTCGCCTGATCGAGCTCGACGCCGCCCACCTCAGCAACCTCGATCGCGAACCCGAGTTCACCGCCGCGCTCGAACAGTTCCTCGCCGGTTAGAAGCTGCCTTCGGCCAGGCGATCGATCCCCTGCGTGAGGATGAGGTCCTCGTGCAACTCCATCCACACGTCGTGGTACGAGCCGCACATCACGCCGGTGAACATTCGCTGATCGCCGTTCTCGAGTGCCTTCCGACTGCCGGTGAGGCGCGCCGCGTAACCGTCGTACCGCTTGGCCACCTCGGCGAAGGCGTGGCAGATCGGCTGGGCCTCGTCGTCGAGGTCACCGAGCCGTTGGATGCACCCCGCGTCGTACGCCTTGTCGCTGTGGTCGTTGGGATCGCCGTTGCGTAACTGCCAGTCCGCGCAGAGGGCCTTGAAGGATTCGTTCATCACGAGGAAGCGGTGGTACTTCTCGGCCAAACCCTCGCGGAAGCCCGGCTTGCTGACGTCTTCCTCCAAGGCGATCACGTAGGCTTCGCGACCATCGGGCGTCAGTTGCCACAAGCCGCGATTCTCGCGGAAGTTGGTGTGCCCTTCTTCCTGCATCGCCTGCAAGTGCGACAGCACTTCCTCCTCGGGCAGTCCGGCCAGCTCGGCCAGGTTCTCGACCTTCACGAAGCCTTTGATGCGCAACGCGTGATGGACCCTGAATCGAGGATGGGAGTCATGTGCCATATGTCTCACAATAGCCACGTGCTCGTCGACCACTTCAGCCCACCGTTCGCCGGGAGGAAACCCAGGCCTGTGGCCTGTCGATCGCTGTTCTACAGTTCGACCATGAGCCCGATCGACCCGCCGTTCCGAGCCGACCACGTCGGTAGCCTGCTCCGCCCCAAGGCCGTGCTCGACGCACGCGAGCAGTTCGCGTCCGGTGCGATCACCGCCGCCGAGAAGCGAGCCGTCGAGGACCAGGCCATTGCCGACGCGGTGCACAAGGTCGAGTCGGTCGGCATGCGCAGCATCACCGATGGCGAGTTCCGGCGCACATGGTTCCATCTCGACTTCCTCGAGCAACTCGCCGGAGTCGAGGTCAGCGGGGCCATCGCAGCAAGTTCCAATGCTGCCGAGACCGTGCACTTCACACCACCGCGGCTGGCCGTGACCGGCCCGCTCCGGCATGTGAGGAACATCCAGGTCGACGACTTCGTGTACCTGGACGGCGTGACGACGAAGACCCCGAAGGTCTCGATCCCCTCGCCGACGATGGTGCACTTCCGCGGCGGACGCGCCGCGATCGACATCGATTCGTATCCCGACATGGACGTGTTCTTCGCTGACCTCGCCCAGTGCTACCGGGATGAGATCGCCGCGCTCTACCGAGCCGGATGTCGCTACATCCAGCTCGACGACACCAACCTGGCCTACCTCTGCGACCCGAAGATGCGCGCCGGTGCAGTCGAACGCGGCGACGACCCCAACGAGCTGCCGCGGACCTACGCGGCGCTCATCAACGAATCGCTGAAGGATCGGCCTGCGGATCTCACGGTCGGGATCCACCTGTGCCGCGGAAACTTTCGCAGCACGTGGTTCGCCGAGGGCGGCTACGAACCCGTGGCCGAGGTGCTGTTCGGCGATCTCGAGGTCGACGCCTACTTCCTGGAGTACGACGACGAACGGTCGGGCGACTTCGCGCCCCTCCGTTTCGTGCCCGAGAACAAGTCCGTCGTACTCGGTTTGATCAGCTCGAAGGTGGCCGAACTGGAATCGATCGACAGGCTTGCCCAACGCGTCGACGAGGCCGCCAAGTACGTGCCGCTCGAGCAACTGTGCCTCAGCCCGCAGTGCGGTTTCAGCAGCACCGTGCACGGCAACGACATCACCGAAGACGTGCAGTGGGCCAAGCTGAAACTGACCGTCGACGCTGCCGCTCACATCTGGCGCTGACCCACCCGCCCGAAAGCGTGTGAAGCCTGGCGCCCCGTATCGGCGCCGCAAACGTCAAACGCCGGCTCAGATTCGTTCCAGGGCGTCACCGTCGAAGAGCGATGTGATGCCGAACGTCTCGATGTCGGCCCGCAGCTCGTCCGCGGAGGGCGCGTGCACCTCTGCCTCCGCCGCGGCGAACAGAGCGGGCAGCAGGGTGGCGTCGCTGGTCGAGTTGAGGAACAACTGCTCGTTGCCCAGCACGTAGTGCACCGCCCGCCGAATCGCTTCCGGATCGGTCAGGGGCTCGTACCAGCTGAACTTGCCCTCCCGACTACCGACCCAACGACTCCGGGCGATCGCCTTGATCGTCTGCACCGCGACTCGCCGGTCGGCGCACAGCTCGAGCAGCGCCTCGACGTCGGCGCGGTAGTCGGGTCGTTCGAGCAGCACGAAGTTGTACGGGAACAGGACGGAGTCGAAGTCGAACGCTCGCAGGCTGCGCAACTGCATCGACGGGATCCGCAAGCCATGACCGGTCACCCCGATGAACCTGCACAGCCCTTCCTCGCGGGCTGCAGCCAGGGCCTCGACCGCCCCGCCCGGCGCGAACGCTGTCTCCCACTCCTCCGGCTCGACCAGGTTGTGCAGCTGGATCAGATCGACGTGGTCGACGCCCATTCGCGTCAACGAGTCCTCCAGTTCGGCGCGGGCAGCGGCCCCGGCGCGCTCGCCTGTCTTGGTCGCGAGGAACACCCGGTCGCGGTTGGTCGCCAGCCATGGCGCGAGCCGCAGCTCCGAGTCGCCATAGCCGCGTGCAGTGTCGATGTGGTTGACCCCGTGTGCATCGATCAGCGCGAGCGTGGCGTCGGCGCGATCCTGGTTCATCGCACCGAGGGCCGCCGCTCCGAAGATCACGCGACTGGAGTCATGGCCGGTATGACCGAAGGGTTGTGTGGGCAGCATGAACGAAGAGTACCTACTGGGCGATGTAACGGTCTCGCAGGACGCGCTTCAGGACCTTGCCCGGCCCCGACTTCGGCAACGGCTCGGTGGAGATCTCGATCACCTTCGGCACTTTGTATCCGGCGATCAACTCGCGGCAGTGTGCCCGCAACGCTTCCCCGGTGACGGCGACGCCCGCGTGCGGCACGACGATCGCGTGCACGGCTTCCCCCCAGCGTTCGTCGGGCACGCCGAAGACCGCTGCCTCGGCGACGGCCGGGTGACGGTACAGCGCATCTTCGACCTCGACCGAATACACGTTCTCGGCGCCCGAGACGATCATGTCCTTGGCCCGATCGACCACGAACAGATAGCTGCGATCGTCGAGGTAGCCGAGGTCACCCGTGTGGTACCAACCGTCGCGGAGCGCATCAGCGGTCGCAGCCGCGTTCTGCCAGTATCCGACCATCACCGCGTTGGAACGCGCCAGCACCTCGCCCACCTCACCCGGATCGCAATCGGTGCCGTCGAGCCGCACCGTCCGTACGGCGACGCCGACGGCCGGCTGGCCGCACGAACCAGCCAGGTCGGTGTCGAGCGTTGCCTCCTCGTTGCGCAGCCGGGTGACCACCGACGACGTCTCGGTCGCTCCGTAGAACTGGGCGAGCTCCGCATCGGGGAAGACCTCGTGGGCCTGCCTGATGAGGGTCGCAGCAATTGGGGAGCCGGCATGCCCGAGGAGTCGCAACGACGAGACGTCGCGCGGTCGGGCGCGCTGCTCGGCGACCAACGCTGCCAGCATCGTCGGAACCGGCAGGAAGATCGTCACCCCGTGCCGGCTGATGAGATCGAGGCACGCCGCCGGGTCGAACACCGGCGCTGTCACGGTCGAGCCTCCGAGCCAGACCAGCCCGGTGAGCGGGGCGATACCGGCAACGTGGAACATGGCCGGCGCACCGAGGAAGACATCGTCGGCGACGAGCGAGCAAGCCAGGATCTTGTTGAACGCGTTGGCGACGAGGTTGCCGTGGGTCAGCATCACGCCCTTCGGCAGGCCGGTCGTGCCACCGGTGTAGAACAGTGCGGCAATGTCGCCGGACGCAACTCCGGCCGCGCTTGCCGTCGCTCCCTCGGCGTCGAGCATGCGCTCGTACTCGTCCGGGATCGTGACGACATGCTCGACCAAGGTGTCGAGCCCAACGGGATCACGATCGGTGATCAACACGCGTGCACCACTGTGCTGCACGATGTGGGCGAGCTCCGCCGGCGCGAGCCGCGTGTTGAGCGGCACCAGCACGATGCCGGCCGCGGGAAGTCCGAAGAAGGCCTCGAGGTAGCGATGGCCATTCGCCGCCAACAGAGCAACGCGGTCACCTCGCTGCACGCCGAGATCGGCAAGCCTGCCAGCCAATCGAGCACAGCGATCGGCGAGTTCGTGGTAAGCGATGGTTCGGTCGCCGTCGATGACCGCAACACGGTCGCCGAAGCAGCTGCGGGCATGTTCGAGCGGATCGGCCAACGTCATCATCCGGCGAGGAGACTATGGCGTGCAGCAGGAACGATCAGCTTCGGAGACCGCACGACGTGCTGCAATGTTGCCGTGATCTCGTTCCCGCTGACCACCGAGCGTCTCGTCATCGCGATGATGCGACCCATCCACCTCGCCAGTCTCGTCGAGTACCGCAACCACCCCGATGTCGCCCGGTATCAGGATTGGTCGGCGCCATTCACCGTCGAGATGGCCGAGCGGTTGATCGCAGAACAGTCAGCCCTCGATGGTCCGACGGGCGATGAGTGGGTGCAACTCGCCATCGAACTACGAGGAGGAGCGGCGACCGGCACCGCGATCGGCGATGTTGCCGTCGGCATCCACGACAGCAATCGCCAGGCCTCGATCGGATATTCGATAACACCAGCCCATCAGGGAAGGGGCTACGCCACCGAGGCGGTCGCCGCCGTGATCGAGGCGTTGTTCGGCGCCGCAGGAATCCACCGGATCACCGCAGGCATCGATCCGCAGAACGTCGCATCGCGGCGCGTGCTCGACAAGCTCGGCTTCCGCTTCGAGGGCCGGTCCCCCCTGTCGGTGTTCGTTCGAGGCGAATGGGTCGACGACGATCGGTTCGCCGTGCTGGCCGGCGAGTGGACCGGCTTTGTCACCCCGACCGACGACCGAGGGTGAAGTCGGCCGGGAGTTGCGGCAGCGACTGCAGCCATTCCCACAGCTGATCGATCTGTGATTCGAGATCGTCGACGGCGCCGGCGTTGTCAATCACGAAATCGGCGCCGGTTAGGCGCTCCTCGCGACTGGACTGACGGGCGATCCGGGCCCGCGCGTCGGACTCGGTGAAGCCCCGGTACCGCACCAACCGCTCCACCTGCACCTCGACCGGCACGTCGACGACGATCTTGCCTTGCAGTTCACCGCGAGGGTTCTCGGTGAGCAGAGGGATGTCGAGCACCACGACCGCATCGCTCGACGCCAGTGAGTTGACACGGCGGTTGATCTCAGCACCCACCGCAGGGTGCACGATCGCGTTCAGGTCGCGCAGCGCCTCGGGATCGGCGAACACGATCTCGGCCAGGTCGGCGCGACGCAGGCCGCCACCGTCGCCGACGACCCCGGTGCCGAATCTCTCGGCGATCGCCTCGATGACCGGGGACCCGGGCTGCTGCACATCGCGCGTGACGACGTCGGCATCGATGATGTGGGCGCCGCGCGCCGCCAAAAGCGCGCTGACCGTCGACTTTCCAGACCCGATTCCTCCCGTGAGCCCGACCACGATCATCGGCGCAATGTACCCGCCTCCCGTTCAAGCGGCGCGCTCTCGGTATCATCTCGTGCGATGGGCGAAGAAGTTGACCAGCGTGTTCGCGGCAACGAGCCTCCTCAGCGCGATCAACAGTCGCTCAGCTGGCCGTTGGTCGAGCGTCGCCGGCTCCATGCATCACCCCCGGACGGTGTCGAGCGCCGGGCCACGCGCCCGCCGGCGCCGGCGCCGATCCCCAGCCTGACGGCGGCACCCCTCTGGCCGTTCCGTCTCGCCGCCTTGGCCGGTGCGCTGGCCCGCTCGAGGGACGACTACAGCTGGGACAACTGGAAGCTGATCGTCGCTTCCGTCGTGGTCAGCGTCTACGCGATCGTCACCTGCATCAAACCGGTCCCGTACCGCGACGACACCAAGGTGCGGATTCGCATCATCGCCGAGCAGGCGCTGCACCTGACCGTGGTGCTGGCCACCGGCGCGTGGGCCTCGCCATTCGCGTTGTGCCTGATCCCGTCGGGCATGCTCGCCGGATTCGCGGCCGGCGGTTTCTTCAGCGCCCAGTTGGGCGTCGCTGCGATCGCCGCCGTCACGGCTCAGCACGCCAACGAGATCGGCGTGCAGGTCGGCCTCCGCGATGGACTGCTGTGGACGGGTCTGCTGGGACTGGTGGCGTTCACCAGCGGTTTGACCCATCGTGCCGGTCTGGAGGCCGCACGCCAGCAACAACTGGCACTCGACCGCGTCAGCCGCCTTGCCGAGGCCAACTCGCTGCTCTTCTCGCTGCAGCGGGTGGCTCAGACCCTGCCTGCCTCGCTCGACCTCGACGACGTGCTCGACTCCACCGTGCAGCGGATGCAGGCGATGGTGCGCCACGACGCGTTGTCCGTGTTCCTCGTCAACGCGACCGATCGCGCCGTCGAGCCCATCCGTGCGTTGGGGTTCACGCCGCCCTCGTCCTTCCAACTCGACCGCCTTCCCGAGGGCCTGCGCGCCGCGATGGACTCGCCACGCACCGTCCGCATCGACGACCTGAGCTTCCGCGGTGGCGTGTCGGCCTCGGCGCGCAGCGGTCTGTATGCGGCGCTTCGCGCCCGCGGTGCACTCGTCGGACTGATCGCGGTCGAAGCCGACCAGCCCGATGCGTTCGGGCAACAGCAGGCCGAGATCGTCCACGGTCTCACCGAGCCGTTCGGGATCGCGATCGACAACGCCCGCATGTTCGGTCGCATCCGCACCCTCGCCGCTGACGAGGAGCGCTCGCGCATCGCCCGTGACCTCCACGACCACATCGGCTCCTCATTGGCGATGATCGGCTACGAGGTCGACCGGGCCCGCTCGATCGCCGCCGACGGTGGCGAGATCATCCCCGTGCTCGAGGATCTGCGCACGCAGGTCACCGCAGTGGTGTCCGACGTCCGTGACACCCTGTTCGACCTGCGCACGGAGGTCACCGACACGTACGACCTGGCCAGCATCGTCCGCGACTTCCTCACCAGGGTTCAGCAACGAACCGGCATCGTGACCGATCACGAGGTCAAGATCGCCGGCCGACTGCCGTTGATGCAGGAACGCGAGTTGTGGCAGATCGCTCGCGAGGCCATCACCAACGTCGAGCGCCACTCGCAGGCCAAGAACCTGACCGTGACGGTCAACGAGACCACCACCAGCGCGTCGATCTCGATCCGTGACGATGGTGTGGGACTCGGGTTGCATACGAGTCGAGCCGATAGTTATGGCATCATTGGCATGCGCGAGCGTGCGGCCCGAATCGGGGCCGAGCTTTCCATCCGCCCATCGGTGCGTGGTGGCACGGAGATTCAAGTGCATCTTCGCTCTGACGACAGGAGACAACGTTGGGACTCTCGGTAATCCTGGTCGATGACCACACCATGTTGCGCCAAGGCATTCGCCGGGCGTTGGAGAGCGAAGGCATCAAGGTCGTGGCCGAGGCCAGCGACGGTGCCGAGGCAATTCGACTGGCCCTCGAACACAAGCCCGATGTCGTGCTGATGGATGTGTCGATGCCAGGGATGGACGGCGTCGAGGCCGCGCGCCGACTCGTCGAAGCCGATGGGCGCCAGCGCGTCGTGATGCTGACCATGCACATCGACCGCGATGTGATCGATCGCGCCATCCGCGCCGGCGCAGTCGGCTATCTCACGAAGGATTCATCGATCAGTGAGGTCATCCTCGCCATCCAGTTGGCCGCCAACGGCGATCGGCCGATGTCGCCCCGGCTCGCCTCGGCGATGCTCGACGAGGCCCGACGAGAGGATGCGTTGATCTCGGTGCGCGAGGAAGAAGTGCTGCAGTTGGTGGCCGACGGGTACGGCACCAACGAGATCGCCGAACGCCTCTACATCAGCGGCAAGACGGTGAAGAACCACCTGGCATCGATCTACGAGAAGTTGAACGCCCGTGACCGTACGCAAGCCGTGTTGATGGCGGTCAAGATGGGCATCGTCAAACTGACGTGACGCGGGCGGTCCCTATCGCAGGCGATGGAACTGCGCGACAATCTGCGAGTGGACGACGAAGCCCTGGGGGCTCCCACGAGTGTGGGGTCGATCAAGCTCTTCATGTCGTATCGACGCGCCGACGACCGCCATTTCATCGGCAGGTTGCACGACCGATTGTGTGACGCGTTCGGTGACGAGATGGTGTTTCGCGACATCGACTCGATCCCGGCCGGCACCAACTTCCGCAACGTCATCCTGCGCACCCTCAACGAGGTCGATGCCGTCGTGGCGGTCATCGGTCCGCAGTGGTCTCGATCGTCTGCCGGCGACCATGGCGCAGCTGACACGGATTACGTGTTCCTCGAGCTCGCCGAGGCGCTGAAGCAGAGCAAGCCGATGATCCCCGTCCTCATCGAGGACACCGAGATGCCGGCACCCGAGACACTCCCCACCGAGCTCCGTGCTCTCAGCGACATCAATGCCATCTCGGTGCATGGTGACCCGGCCTTCCGGCGCGACTCGACGCGCCTCATCGAGGCGATCAGTGCCGTGGTCGCAGAGGAGCGCTCGAGGGTTGCGCGGCAGCAGAGCGAGGCACACGAGCGCGCCCGCCGGCTGGAGGAGGAACGTGCCGAACGCGAGCGAGTGGCCGATCAACTACGCGCCGAGGAGCGGGCGGCACGCGCCCGACTCGCCGAGTTGGAGGAAGCGGCAACCCGGCACCAGATCGAGCAGGAACGCGCCCGCCTGGCCGACATCGAGGCACGGCTGCGCCGCGCAGAGCCAGCCGTCGAAGTGGCGGCCGATTCCGTGACAGCGCCGCCGCCGAGAGTCGAGTCGACCACGCAGCCTGCACCGATCGTCGAGCAGCCCCGCCAGGTCGAACGAGCCGCGGATCCCGCTCCTTCGCCGCGGGTACGACCCACGAAGGTCGAGGTCCCGTGGTTCCAGATCCTGATCATCGCGGCGCTGATCCTCGGCGTGGTCGGGTTGTCGCTCGACCGTACGGTCGACATCGACGGGTCGACCTTCCAGTTCAACGAGTTCATCAGCACCAGGACGGTGGACGTGATGGTGTGGATCCTCACGTTGGCGATCGCCGTTCCGCTGTTGCTGGGGCAACGCCCCGTCGAGCAGCGGTTCGTCCTGCTCGGCGTGATTGCGTCGTCGTTCGTCTACGAGTTCCTACAGGCTGCTGCGTCCGTCAAGTACGGGATCGATGGATTCGACGAAGGGTCGTGGCTCCTCGTGAAGGTGCTCGAGCTCGGATGCCTCGTCGGCGCATACCGGATCGTGCGAAAGCGCGCGGGTGAGCCGTTGTCGACCCCACCCCGTTTTCGACTCGCCATGGTCGCGATCGCGCTCACGGCGGGGATTCTCGTCATCGCCGCGACCCACAAGGAATGGAGCCAGACTCCGATCATGATCGAGAACGGCGTCGTCCCCGACAGGACGCCGTTTGCCGTCTGGGTCCTGATCGTCGCACTCCCACCGATCGCGATGGCCTTGGTCCTCGCGGTTCGTGGTACCCGTGCCGCGTTCGTCACATTGGCCACGTTGGCCACGCTCGGCGCGCTGAGCTACTTCGCCGAAGCCGCGGGGCAGGATGCCCTCGACGTCGATGGGGCGTGGTGGAGGTGGTCTGCACTGTCGCAGCTCATCCTCGCTGGGCTGGCCTGGTTCGCAACCATCACCAGCGCTCGATCAATTACATCGCCCTGACGAGATCAGGCGTCGGTGGCGTCTGCCGGGGTTGAATCCTCGGCCGGCGCATCCTCGGCGGGCGCTTCCTCGGCTGCTGCCGGGGCTTCGGCTGCTGCCGGGGCTCCGGCTGCTGCTGCAGCGGCGGCCGCCGAAGCGGCCTCGACTGCGGCCTCGGCCTCGCCCGGGGTGGCGTCGGGGTTGTTCTCGTAGTACTCGGCCCATGCGGCTTCGCGCTCGGCGTCGTCGCCACCTGCGGTCCAGTTGCCGTGCTCGTCGATCTCGAAGTGCTGGCGGTACTCCTCGGCCAGCTCTCCGCCCTCGGCGGCCTGCTTGATCGACAGGCTGATACGGCGACGGGCGAGATCGAGGTCGATGATCTTGACCCACAGCTCTTCGCCGGGTGTGACGACCTGCTCGGGCGCCTCGACGTGGTGTGTGCTCATCTCCGAGATGTGCACGAGACCCTCGATGCCGTCGCCGACTTGCACGAACCCACCGAATGGGACGAGCTTGGTGACACGGCCGTAGACCAGTTGCCCCACTTCGTGGGTGCCGGCGAACTCCTGCCATGGATCCTGCTGGGTGGCCTTCAACGACAAGCTGATGCGCTCGCGTTCGAAGTCGACGTCGAGGACCTGCACGGTCACCGCATCGCCGACAGCGACGACTGCACCGGGGTGATCGACGTGCTTCCATGACAATTCGCTGACGTGGATGAGGCCGTCCATGCCGCCGAGGTCGACGAATGCACCGAAGCTGACCACGCTGGACACGACGCCCTCGCGGATCTCGCCCGGCTTGAGGTTGGTCAAGAAGCTGTCGCGGGATTCCTTCTGCGTCTCTTCGAGGAACGCCCGACGGCTGAGCACGACGTTGTTGCGGTTCTTGTCGAGCTCGATGATCTTGGCCTGCACGGTCTTGCCGATGTACGGGGCGAGATCACGAACACGACGCAATTCGACCAGCGATGCGGGAAGGAAGCCACGCAGACCGATGTCGACGATCAGGCCACCCTTGACGACCTCGATCACCGGACCCTCGACCATGCCGTCGGCTTCCTTGATCTTTTCGATCGTGCCCCACGCCCGCTCGTACTGCGCACGCTTCTTCGACAGAAGCAGACGGCCTTCTTTGTCTTCCTTCTGGAGGACCAGGGCTTCGATCTTCTCGCCGAGCTTGACGATCTCGTGCGGGTTGACATCGTTGCGGATGCTCAGCTCGCGAGCGAGGATGACGCCTTCGCTCTTGTAGCCGATGTCGAGGAGCACTTCGTCCTTGTCGATCTTGACGACCGAACCGAAGACCAACTGGCCGTCCTCGACTTCGACCATCGTGCCTTCGATGGCATCGGCAAAGGACATGCCCAAGTCGTCTTCGGTGACTTGGCGGGGCTGATAATTCCCTTCTTCGTCGAAGGTGCCCATGGCACCGCTGGCTACGGAGAAGGTCGAGGTATCGGACAAAGGAAATCGCTTTCGTATCGCACTACAAGAATGGCCCGGCGAATTCCGGACCGAGTGAGGTTACCAGCGCTGATTGCGGCCTCCATCAGCGACGACGGGCGATCACCAAAAATTCCGCCGTCTCGGTCGACGGAGGCGTCGCTGCATAGGCCCCCGGCTCGACGCTGTACAGGTCGGCAACGACGAGGCCGACCTGATCACACATCAAGCGCAGCTCCCGAGGGGTGAAGCACGTTGTCCACAGGTCGACTTCGGCGGCCACACCCTGCTCGTTGCGCACCTCAGTGCGCTCGTGGCTCACGCCGCTCGCCGCATCGAACGTCGCCGTTTCGTGGTACTTCACCGCGAAGTAGCTGCTGAAGGCCGACAAGGCCAGTGCGCCACCCGGCCTGAGCGCAGCCGCAATGCCGGCCAGCACCGAGATGTTGTCACCAGGGGCAGTCATCAGCCCGAACGCACCCTGACAGAGGCAGATCGCGGCATCGAACTCGTCGTCGAAGCGCATCGTCCGAGCATCGCGTCGTTCGAACGTCGCGCCTGGCGGTGCTGTCTCGGTCGCCAGATCGATGAACCGCTGGCTGATGTCGATGCCATGCACGACCATTCCCCGCCGGGCCAACTCGTGAGCGTGCCGGCCCGGGCCGCAGCCGATGTCGAGCAGACGATCGCCCGGCTTCAGGTCGAGCGCCCCGACCACGAAGTCGATCTCTTGCGTCGTCCCCTTGGTGAACGAGTACCGCAAGTACGCCGACCCCAAGTGCTCCGCGATCGGTTCGAACCAGTGATGTGGCTCGCTCACCCCTTGGCGCTGGCCCAGCTGGAGCCCCACGAGACGTTGACCTCCAGGGGGACGTCGAGCTCGGCTGCGTGGCGCATGATGTCGATCACGATGGGGCCTACCGTCTCGCGCTCCGACTCCGGTACCTCGACGAGCACCTCATCGTGCACCTGCAGGATCAGCCGGCTGGCGACGTGGGACTCCGACAACGCGGCGTGGATGCGAACCAGCGCCACCTTGAAGATGTCGGCGGCAAGGCCCTGGATCCCCGCGTTCATCGCTTGGCGCTCGCCTGCCTGGCGAATCCGAAAATTAGAGTTCGACAGCTCCGGGATCGGACGGCGGCGGCCGAACAGCGTCTCGGTGTAGCCACGCATTCGAGCCTCGATCACCGTGCGGTCCATGTACGCCTTCACGTTGGGGAAGGCAATGAAGTAGGCGTCGAGGATCACGGCCGCATCGGCCGTCGGGATCCCCAATCGCTGACCGAGCCCATACGACTCCATGCCGTACGCCAACCCGTAGCTGACCATCTTGGCCTTCGACCGCATCTCGATCGTCACGTCCTTCGGCTCGACGCCGAACACCCTGGCCGCGGTGGCGTTGTGGATGTCGACCCCGCTGCGGAACGCCTCGATCAGCCCGGGGTCGGCAGCGAGGTGGGCGATGCAGCGCAGCTCGATCTGGTTGTAGTCGGCGACCAGCAGCACATAGCCGGGCGCCGGCACGAAGGCCTTGCGGAACTGGCGGCCCTCATCGCTACGAACCGGGATGTTGTGCAGGTTCGGTTGATCGCTGCTGAGGCGGCCGGTCCGGGCGACGGTCTGGTTGAAGGTCGCGTGGATCCTGCCATCAGGCGCAACCTCGGCCATCAGACCGGTCCCGTAGGTGCCGCGGAGCTTTTCCATCTCCCGGTACTGCATCAGCGGATCGATGAACTCGGGCCATTCGTCGCGGAGTCTCAACAATGTCGCTGCGTCGGTCGAGTACCCGGTCTTGGTCTTCTTCTGCGGCGCCAACTGCTTCTCGGTGTACAGCAGCTCGCGCAGCTGCACCGGCGAGTTGAAGTTGAACGGCCGGCCGACAACGCGCTGCAGTTCGGCCGCGAGTCGTTCGCTCTCCGACGTGAGGTGTTGGTTGAGCCGCTGCAATTCGGCCATGTCGACGGCGATTCCGACGTGCTCCATCTCGGCGAGCACCCCGACCAACGGGTTCTCGATCGTCGTATACAGTTCGGCCATGCCCTGCTTCTCGAGCGCCGCCTGCAGTGCCGACGACAGGTGTGCGACCGCCAACGCGCCACGTCCGGCGACACGCCGGTTGTCGTCGCCCTCCTCACTGAAATCGAGCTGACCGGCCGACGACGCATCGTTCGACGACAACTGGAACGCGGTGTAGCGCTGCAGCAGATCTGCGAGCGCGTATCGCACATCGGCGGGGTCGATCAGGTATGCGGCGATCGCCACGTCGAGCTGCAGCCCGGTGATCGACACGCCATGACCGAGCGCCCAGCGCATGAGGGCCTTGGCGTTGTGACCACGCAGTGCCGGGTGCGACGCAACAGCCGCAAGCACCGATGGTTCGGCGACGATCTCGGCCGGAACCCACGCCACTTCACACGCGTCGCGATCGGTGACGAAGGCGAGCCCGATGAGGTCGCTGCGGCCCGGCTCACCGACCCACGAGCAGACGACATCGAGCGACGCGACCGCCGTGATCGCACCGACGGCGGCACCGGCCTCGGTGAGGTCAGTGATCTCCGCTTCTAGCACCTGCGCCTCGGTCGACGTCTGTGGCGAGCCGGGCGTGCCCAGCGCCTCGAACAGCCGATCAGTGAGGGCACGGAACTCCAGGAAGTCGAACAACTTCCGTGCCGCTTCCACGTCGGGCTCGATCGTCAACGAGTCGAGGTCGACATCGATCGGAGCGTCGCGACGAAGGATCATCAGATCCGCATTGCTTCGGACGCGCTCCTCGTGTTCGGCCAGCGAGGCCCGCAACTTCGGTGTCTGTGCATCGACATTGGCGAAGATCCCGTCGAGACCTCCATAGGTGTTGATCAGCTTCGCCGCAGTCTTCTCACCGACACCCGGCACCCCATCGAGGTTGTCGCTGGGGTCGCCGCGAAGTGCTGCGTATTCCGTGTACTGCGCCGGCGTGACCCCGGTCTTCTCCTTGATCCCGGCCTCGTCGTACAACGCGTAGTCACTGACGCCACGGCGGTTGTACAGCACCTTCACACCTGGGTCATCGACGAGTTGGTAGCTGTCGCGATCGCCGGTGACGATGATGACCTCGTGACCAGCAGCCTTGGCCTGCTCGGCCACGGTCGCCAGGATGTCGTCGGCCTCCCAACCAGCGAGGTCGACCATGCGCACGTGGAGGGCGTCGAGCACCTCGCGCACCAGGCCCATCTGCTGGCGGAGGATGTCGGGCGCTGCCTCGCGTTGCGCCTTGTACAGCGGATTGGCGTCGTGGCGGAACGTCTTCTCCGGTCGATCGAACGCCACCATGACACCGTCGGGCTGCTGGTCCTTCAAGAGGTACGCGAACATCGACGTGAAACCGAACACGGCGTTGGTCACCTGCCCCGAGGCAGTCGCCATGTCGGTCGGCAGCGCATAGAAGGCGCGGTACGTCAGCGAGTTGCCATCGAGCAAGAGCAGCTTCACGGGCGCAGTGTGCCGGCCAGCACTCGCTCGGCGACCTCACGCATACGTGAGCGCTCGCTCATCGCCGTGCGCTGGATGAACGTGAACGCTTCGCCCTCGCGCATCCCGCACTCGTCGATCAACACGCCCTTGGCTCGATCGATGATCTTGCGCGATTCGAGTTGCTCGCCCAAGGCATCGACCTCGCCGGTGAGGTGTTGCATCTCGCGGAACCGGCCGATGGCCACTTCGATCGCCGGGATCAGATCGCTCTTCTGGTAGGGCTTGACGAGGTACGCCAAGGCACCGGCGTCGCGGGCTTCCTCGATGACTTCACGCTGACTGAAGGCAGTCAGCATCAGTACGCCACAGATGCGCTCACCGGTGATCACCCGTGCTGCCTCGAGACCATCCATCCCCGGCATCTTGATGTCGAGGATCGCCAGGTCGGGCCGGAGCTCGCGAACGAGCGTGACCGCTTCGTCGCTGCGACCGGTCTCGCCGACGACGTCGTAGCCCTCCTCTTCGAGGGTCTCGCGCAAGTCGAGACGGATGATGGCCTCATCTTCGGCGATCACAACACGAATCGTCACTGGTGGCAGTCCCTTCGAAGGAGGTCTTGGTCGAATCGGCCCGTGGATAGAGCAGCAGTCAGAGTAGGCGAAGTTCGTCGAGCAACTCGTCCTGACGAGCTTCGAGGGTACTGATCTCGGCGACGACATGACTCCGATGATCGGCCATCGCTTCGGAATGTCCGGCCGCCTCGCGATGCTCGACCGCCGCCGCCGGGTTGTCGGCCACGAGGGCGCGCACACTTTTCTCCTCGGCATCGTCGATCAGGTGAGCCAGCTGCTCGTCGATGACGACCAGTTCCTCACGCAGGGCACGCAGGCGCGCGCCGGTCTTGACCAGTTTCCGCTCGACTGACCGTTTCCCCATGCCGGACAGTGTATGGATGGGCAAGCTGCGCGTCAGCTTGGTGGCGGCAGCTCAGTCAGGGAGAACACCCTGTGCCCGGCGACGACAGCGGCCGTGCGTGTTGCGAACTCGGGTGTGCCCATGAACGCAGCCAAGCCCTCCATGTTGACGTCGAACCCGACGATCATGGCGGTCTTGCCATCTGCCTGCCCGACAAGCACCCCGCCGCTGATCAACTCCGCCTGAGCGTCGGCATCAGAGTCGAAGACGACCTTCCACTCGTCATAGCTGGATGCGAGGTCGACAAGGATCAACAGGTCCATGATGTCTCCTTTGACGTTTGGTGCGTCTCATGGCGCGGTGGAACGCTAGTCGTTCCTACGGACGCTGGATCCCGTCGATGGCCTGGCCACTGCTCGCTCGGACAGCGAGCCGCTCGTGAAGCCCGTCGGGCGCGAATTCGGTATTGCCATTACTCACATCGCACCCAGGCAACTCCCACGGGTTCAATTTCGGTAGTGGCAGTACCGGAATCGCGCCCGACCGGTCGTCGACCCGTGAAGTGCCCGAGGTGGGACTCGAACCCACACGCCCTTTCGGACAACGGATTTTGAGTCCGTCGCGTCTGCCATTCCGCCACTCGGGCGAGTGACGCCGAGATCGTATCGGCCGAAGCGATGCACTTCACGCCCGTTACTGGCTGGTAGCAATTCGACCCGATCGGAAACGGTCTATCGTGTGCGCATCATGCTTGCCTTCACGTTCCCTGGCCAGGGATCTCAACGACCGGGTATGGGCAGGCCCTGGGTCGACCACGAAAGCTGGGAGCTCGTCGACGAGGCATCCGATGTCGCCGAACGCGATGTCGGGCGGTTGCTGCTCGACGCCGACGTTGACGAACTACGCGACACGCGCCACGCCCAACTCACGACGTTCGTGTCCAGCTTGATGGTGCTCGACGCCGCGGAACGCCTGGGCCTCGAGCCCAGCTTCTGCGCCGGCCACAGCCTCGGCGAGTACACCGCATTGACCGCTACCGGCGCGCTCGGTTTCGACGAAGGTGTGCGCCTGGTGTGCGAACGGGCCGACGCCATGCACCAGGCCGGCATCGAGAACCCCGGCACCATGGCTGCAGTGTTGGGCCTCGACGACGACCAGGTCGAAGTGGCCTGCCGTCGTGCCGACAGCGACGTGTGGGTCGCCAACTTCAATGCACCGGGTCAGGTCGTGATCGCCGGGTCGCCGGAGGGTGTGGCAGCCGCAGGGATCGTCGCCAAGGAGCTCGGGGCCAAGAAGGTGATGCCGCTGCAGGTGTCGGGCGCCTTCCACACACCGTTCATGACCGCAGCGCGCGATCGGTTGCGCAAGGCGATCGCCGAAGCAAATCCGCGCGACACCGAAGTGCCCGTGATCTCCAACGTCGACGCGCTCGCTCACAACACCGGCACCGAGTGGTCGAGCCTGTTGTCCGCCCAACTCAGCAGTCCGGTTCGCTGGAAGCACTGCCTGCTCGCCCTCGAAGACCTCGGTGTCACCGAGTTCGTCGAGCTCGGACCCGGAGGTGTGCTGACCGGCATGGCCAAGCGCACCGTGGAGTCAGCGCGAACGATCGCCGTCTCGACGCCCGAGGACCTCGAGCGGTTGCTGGAATGGGTCAACGCCGGTTCGCAGCACAGCGGTACGCAACTCGAGGGGGAACACCTCTTCGCCCACGAGCGTCTCGTGGTCAGCCCGGCAGCCGGGTTGTTCACGCCGATCAACGACCTGGCCGACGGCAGCCGGCTCACCGTCGGCGACGTGCTCGGACACGTTGGCGATGCCGAGGTGCGGTCACCGTTCGCCGGTGTGTTGCAGAGTTACATTGCCGTCGACGGAGAACGAGTCACAATGAGACAACCCATCGCATGGTTGAGGACGATCTGATATGCCAGCACTACCTTCCGGAGTCCGCGGTGCAGTGATCACAGGTTGGGGCACCGCCCTCGGCCCGAAGACACTCACCAACAAAGATCTCGAGCAGATGATGGCGACGTCCGACGAGTGGATCGTCGAGCGCACCGGCATTCGCGAGCGCCACGTCGGCGGTACCACCGTCGGCCTCTCGACCGAGTCGGGTCGCGCCGCGCTCGACATGTCTGGGGTTGACCTCGCCGAGATCGACGCACTCGTCTTGGCCACCACCACGCCCGACACCCAATGGGGCACCGCGGCGACCGTGCAGAACGAACTCGGTCTGCGTTGTGGCGCGTTCGACGTCAATGCCGCGTGCTCGGGGTTCGTCTACGGGCTCGTCACCGCCCACGGGATGATCGCCATGGGCGCCCGCAAAGTGCTGTTGATCGGCACCGACTCGCTGTCGCGGATCGTCGACTGGGACGACCGCAACACCGCTGTGCTGTTCGGTGACGGGTCGGGCGCCGTGGTGCTCGAAGCCGTCGAAGGCCCCGGTCAGTTGCTGGCATGGGATCTCGATGCCGATGGGTCGTTGGGGCGCCTGCTGTGGGCCGAGGTCGGTGGCTTCATCCACATGGAGGGCAAAGAGGTCTTCCGGCGCGCCGTGCGCATCATGGTCGACTCGGCCACGAAGTCGATGAACCATGCCGGCATCACCGCCGACGACATCTCGCTGGTGGTCCCCCATCAGGCAAACGTTCGCATCATCCAGGCGGCATGTGATCGCTTGGGGATCGAACCCGAGCGTTCGGTGATGGTGCTCGACCGCACCGGCAACACGTCGTCGGCCTCGGTCCCGTTGGCGCTCGCCGACGCACTCGACACGGGTCGCGTCAAAGAGGGCGACCTGCTGTTGCTCGTCGGTTTCGGCGGTGGGATGACCGCAGCCAGCGCCGTGCTGCGCTGGGGTGGCGGGGCGCCCGCCGGTGGGCCTGCGTGAGCAGAGTCGTACTGATAACCGGCGGATCCCGAGGCATCGGGTTGGCGTGTGCACAACGGTTTGCTGCGCTCGGCGACCGAGTCGCCGTCACCTACAACTCGTCGCCGCCGCCCGCTGGGTACTTCGCCGTGAAGTGCAACGTCACGTCCGCCGACTCGGTGGATGCCGCGTTCAAGTCCGTCGAGGCCGAGTTCGGCCCGGTCGAGGTACTCGTTTCCAACGCCGGAATCACCAAGGACGGATTGTTGCTGCGCATGAGCGAGACCGACTTCGGTTCGGTGATCGACGCCAACCTCACGGCCGCCTACCGCGTCGCCAAGCGAGCAACGCAAGGCATGCTCCGTGCACGGGCCGGCCGGATCATCTTCATGTCATCTGTGGTCGCGCTGCTCGGTTCAGCCGGGCAAGCCAACTACGCAGCGTCGAAAGCGGGACTTGTCGGCCTGGCCCGGTCATTGGCCCGCGAGCTCGGCTCGCGCAACATCACCGTCAATGTCGTCGCCCCCGGGCCAGTCGAAACCGACATGACCGCGGCATTGGGCGACAAGCGCCTCGCCGAGCTGACCGCTGCGGTCCCACTGGCCCGAATGGCCTCCGCCGACGAGGTCGCGGGTGTCGTCGCTTTCCTGGCCTCGGCCGACGCGGCCTACATCACCGGCGCGGTCATCCCGGTGGATGGGGGACTGGGAATGGGCCACTAACCAGGCCCCGGCTCTCAGCAAGCACGGTCACCAGACCGCACAGTCGTTAACATCGTCCGCATCACGAACACAAGGAGATAGTCGTGGATCAAGCAATGTTCGCCCGCTTCCGCAAGTGCGCCATCGAGGTGCTCTCGGTCTCGGAAGACAAAGTCGTTCCGGAAGCCAAGTTCGGAGACGATCTCGATGCCGACAGTCTCGATCTCGTCGAGTTGGTGATGGCGCTCGAAGAAGAGTTCGGCGTCGAAGTCCCCGAAGAGGATCTCGAGGGCATCGAAACCGTCGGCCAGGCCTACGACCTGGTCGTCGGCAAACTCTGATGAAAGGTGCCGGACGGCGCGTCGCCATCACCGGCTACGGCGTCGTCGCACCGTGTGGAATCGGGCGGAAGGCATTCTGGGACGGCCTCAACGGGCCGGGAATCACCGACCACCGCAGCATCGAAGTCGCTGATTGGGATCCACTGCCCTACTTCAACAACCCCAAGGAAGCGCGCCGCGCCGACCGCGTCGAGCAGTTCGCCGTTGCCGCCGCCGCCGAGGCGTTCGAACACGCCGGCCGGCCGTCGGCCGAGTCACACCGCTTCGGCACGATCTTCGCCACCGGTGTCGGCGGGCTGCGCTCGACCGAGGAGCAGATCGAGGTCCTCCTCTCCAAGGGCGAGCGCCGGGTGTCGCCGTTCCTCGTTCCCATGATGATGCCCAACGCGCCCGGCGCAGCGATCTCGATGCGGTACGGGCTGCGCGGCCCCAACGAGACGATCACCACGGCATGTGCCGCGTCGACCCATGCCATCGGCTACGCGGCGCGCCTGATCAGTTGGGGGATGTGCGACGCGGTGGTCACCGGAGGCGCAGAATCCGCCGGGTGTCCCATCGGTGTCGCCAGCTTCGGGAACATGACCGCCTTGTCGACCTCCGGGTCGAGTCGCCCCTTCGACGTCGACCGCGACGGGTTCGTGCTCGGTGAAGGTGCCGCAGTCCTGGTGCTCGAGGAGTGGACGGCGGCCGAGCGACGCGGGGCCAACATCATCGGCGAGGTGTTGGGTGCAGGCAGCAATGCCGATGCCCATCACATCACCGCACCAGCCCCGGGTGGTGTCGGTGCGATCGCCTGCATGCGACTGGCACTCGACGACGCGGGTCTCGGGCCCAGCGACATCGGCCACATCAATGCGCACGGCACCTCCACGCCCCTGAACGACGCGGCCGAGGCCGCGGCCGTCACCGAGGTGTTCGGTCCACGCTCGGTCCCGGTCACCTCGACCAAGGGCGTCACCGGGCACGCGCTGGGCGCCGCTGGCGCACTTGAGGCGATCGCGATGCTGCTGGCGATGGAACACCGCATGATCCCACCGACGGCTGGAACGACCTCGGTCGATCCCGACTTCACGATCGATCTGGTGGTCGGCGCGGCACGGCCGTGGACCCCTGCTCCGTCGATCTCGAACAGCCTCGGCTTCGGTGGGCACAACGGCACCATCATCATCGGCCCCGCCTGAGGATCCCGCCCGCAGATCACCAGCGGGTCCGGGAAACTACGTAACACCAGCGATGGGGTTGACAAACCGCGGCTGAGGAGATGAAGTTTGGGTTGGCTCGGGTGACGTCGCTCAAGGGGATTGGTGCTGAGTGATCAGCCCGCGTGACACCATGACGGCGGGATCTTGCAGGTGGCTGCGA
>JANMNE010000349.1:0-3692 GCA_031373785.1 Ilumatobacteraceae bacterium | reverse complement strand
GTCGGGATTCGATCCCGGCGGCCTTTCTGCTTTTTCCACCGCCTTCCCACTCGTCCGAGAGGAACCACCCGAAATGTACGCAATCGACATCAACCGACACATCGACATCGACATCGAGTTCGCCGAACTGGTCGAGCCGGTCGCCGTGCGCGCCCCCAAGCCGCGCTGCGCCGACGGGCACGGCACCCTGACCCACCTGTTCTTCTCGGACACCCCGCTCGACATCGGCCGCGCCAAGGCCATCTGCAGCAAGTGCTCACTTGCGCCAGATTGCGTTACCGGCGCGATCGAGCGAGCCGAGCCCTGGGGCGTCTGGGGTGGCGAACTGATCGAGAACGGTCGGATCGTGGTCAACAAGCGACCCCGTGGCCGACCGCCCAAGAACCCCCGCCCGGCGGTGGTCATCGACGAGGTGCCCATCCCCCCACACCTCGTCGCCTGACGGGCCGATCGCCGGTCGGGGGCAACGCTTCGCGCGACCCCCTGACTGGATTCCGGCGCTGGATAGCCTTGCGCCCGTGCCATCGGTAACCTTCGGCCGGTGAGCATCAACAAGCGACTGCTCTTTGGTTCGTTGGCAGTGGCTGCCGCTGTGGTGGTCGTTGTTGGCGTCGTGGTCGCCAACGGCAACGATTCGACCGACTCGACCGGGGCCGGGGCCGGGGCCGGCGACGACGTGACGTTGACCTCGGGCAACGATCTTGCGCCGTCTATCGGCACCAACGCCGCTGTCACCGGTCGAACGCTCCCCCACGTCGACATCCAAACCCTGGCCGGCGACACCTTCGCAACCGCTGACCTGATCGGGCGGCCGCTGGTCGTCAACTTCTGGTACTCGACGTGTGCACCGTGCAAACGCGAGCTGCCGGCATTCGCTGCGGTGCAAGCCAAGCTCGGCGACCAGGTGCGTTTCGTCGGGGTCGACACGCTTCCGCCGTCGGACCACGAGGAGGCCTTCGCCCGCGACCGGGGGGTGAAGTACGAGTTGCTGTACGACCCGAACGGGGAACTGACGACGGCAGTTGGCATTGCCAACTCACCCCAGACGCTGTTCATCGACGCCAACGGCACGATCGTCGACCAGACCGGTGAGCTCACCGCCGACAAGTTGGAAGCGCTGATCAGGACCAAGTTGCTGTGATCGCCCTCGACGGTCGATTGGCGACCTCGTTCACCGCCGGGTTGCTGGCGGCGATCAACCCATGCGGTTTCGTGCTGCTGCCGACCTACCTCGTGTACTTCCTCGGCATGGAGAACCTCCGCCCAGGCGCGGAACGGGCCTCGGTGCTGCGCGCCCTCAAGGTCAGCGTTGCGGTCTCGGCCGGGTTCATGAGCATCTTCGTGGTCATCGGTGCGGTGACGAAGCTGTCGACGAACTGGCTCGTGGAAAAGGCGCAATGGCCATCCCTGGCGATCGGTGTCGGCCTGATCGTGCTGGGCATCGCCATGCTGTTCGGGTACCGGCTGCCGTTCACGACTCCGAAGCTCGACGTCGGCGAGCGCGACCGCAGCGTTCGCTCGATGTACGTGTTCGGAGTCGCCTACGCAGTGGCTTCGATCGGTTGCACGATCGCCCCGTTCACCGGGGTGGTGCTCGGCAGCTTCAGCACCAAGGGCCTGGCCACCGGGATCGCCGCCATCGCGCTCTACGGCATCGGTATGGCCCTGGTCGTCACCGGGCTGACGGTGACCCTGGCCTTCGCCAACACCGCGCTGCTCAAGGTCCTCCGACGCGGCATGGCCTGGTTCGAGCAGTTCGCCGGTGTGCTGCTGATCCTCACCGGCATGTACCTGTGCTGGTACTGGTACAGCAACCTCACCGATGGGACCGGTGGTTCCGTCGTCTCCAAGGCCACGAGCTGGAACGACAAGCTGACGAACTTCGTGCAGGACCACCAAACGCCGGTCGTGTGGATCGGCGTAATCGTGATCATCGCTGCCGTGGTGACTGCGTTGACCATGCAACGAAACGAGCCGACGTCATGACCGACCCCTTTGCCGAGCTCTTGGCGATGGACGGCGTGCAGGAGGTCTGCGAACTGCGCAGCCGCATCGGGTTCATGGCCTACCACGGCGGTTCGCTGGAGGAGCAGACCGACGTGATCGCCGCACACGCCGCCGAACGCAGCGGCGCCAGCTACTACGGCGTGCTGCAACCCGACGACGTGCAATGGCACATCCCGTCGCACAAGGTCAGCCCGCGGTCGTCGTCGCACTTGCAGAGCTTCATCGATCACGTCGCGATCGTGATCACGATTCACGGCTTCGGCCGCCGTGACCACTTCACCTCGGTGCTGCTCGGCGGCCAGAACCGCGACCTTGCCGACCATGTCGCTCGACATCTCACGCCACGCCTTCCCGACTACGAGATCGTCACCGAGCTCGACCGCATCCCGAAAGATCTCCGCGGCCTGCACCCTGACAACCCCGTGAACCTGCCGAGCCAGCAGGGTGTGCAGATCGAGTTGCCGCCGCGCATCCGTGGGTCGAGTCCGATGTGGGCCGACTGGGATCACACCGAGATGGTGCCGCCGATGGCCTCGCTGATCGATGGCCTCGTCGACGCCGCGGCGCTGTGGGCTACGGAGCCAACCGCTCGATGACCCACCCGGAATCGACGTCATCAGACGGTCGATAACGAACGCGATCGTGTAGCCGGCTCGGCCGACCCTGCCAGAACTCGTACGACACCGGCCGCAGCAACCAACCACCCCAGTACGCGGGACGGGGGATCTCCTCGACGTCGGCGAACGTCTGCTCGAACTGAGCCACACGATCCTCCAGCGAGGCGCGGTCGGGCAGCACCGTCGACTGCGGCGATGACCACGCCCCGATCTGCGATGCCCTCGGTCGCGAAGCGTGGTACTCGTCGCTCTCCGCCTCGGGCACGCGCTCGGCGACTCCCACTACACGCACCTGACGATGCAACTGCAGCCACGTGAACAGCATCGACGCCCGAGGCTCGGCGGTCAGCTGCTGGCTCTTGGCCGACTCGTAGTTGGTGAAGAAGGAAAAGCCACGCTGATCGGCGCCACGGGCCAGGAGATAGCGCGACTGCGGCCAGCCCTCGTCGTCGATCGTCGACAGCACGAATGCGTTCGGCTCGACGCAGCCTGCCACCGAAGCCTGGTCGTACCACTGCTGCCACTGCACCAGCGGGTCATGGTCGACATCACCGACATCGAGACCCGCCGTCTCGTAGTCGGCGCGGCGCGAGGCCAGATCGCTCATCGTCCGGTGATCCGCTCGACACCGCGCATGTACGGCCGCAGCACCTCGGGCACGACGACACTGCCATCAGGCTCGCGATAGTTCTCGACGATCGCCGCCCACACGCGCGGCACCGCCAGCGCCGAGCCGTTCAGCGTGTGGGCGATCTGCGTGCCCTTCTGACCGGCGATGCGGAAGCGGATGTCGGCGCGACGCGATTGATAGTCGCTGAACCACGAGATCGAGGAGACCTCGAGCCAGGCATCGGCGCCAGGCGCGTACACCTCGATGTCGAAGCTGCGATGGTGGCTCTGACCCATGTCGCCAGTGCAGATCTCGATGATCCGGTACGGCAACCCGAGCCCGGCGATCAACGCTTCGGCTCGCCCGGTCATCTCCACGAGCAGGTCGGGTGCTTGCTCGGGCAGGGCGACGGCGAGGATCTCGACCTTGTCGAACTCGTGGGCGCGCAGCATGCCACG
>JANMNE010000318.1:0-9559 GCA_031373785.1 Ilumatobacteraceae bacterium | reverse complement strand
GCGCAGCGAGCAAGGTGTCCGATGAGCCGCTTCGACGTGGTTCGGCAGAGGGCCGGTGGGAAACCACCTCGTAGGCAGTTGGTCATGTCAAACCGGCTTGCGAATCGCATATCCGGGGCGCATACTTGTTATGCCTCGGGCAAGCGCCCTTGGAAGTGGACCCGGTTGCCTACCGGATGGTAGGGGAACCGGGTTCTGCGCGTTACGGGCGATTGTCGATGCCCGCGACGATCGGGCTCACGACCTCTTCGAGGCGTCGAGCATTCAGCTTGCCAACGTCATGCGCATCTCCGAGCCAACGCGTGACTCGGAGAAAAAACGGGATGGACGGACGCTGTCACGTGCCCTACGATCTGCCGCGCACGGTTCGTCCCGCGTACGAGGGATGGCGAGCCGTGCCCGGCTTGGCGATGTCGATTCGTTCGACATCACCGATGTCCGGAACCGCCTCCGGCAAGCGCTTGAGGAAGTGGGCCCGGTTGCCTGCCGGATGGGAGGGGAGCCGGGTCTGCGCCTTTCTGGCCCGAAAACGATGTCTGCCCCCAGTGGCATCACCGATGAATCGGGAGAGGCGCCTGGGGGCGTATGAGATGAGATTACACGGGCGTAGTCTCCTTCGCAACCATGCAGCCCTACCCGTACACACCCGGCGCACTCGCCGACTTGCTCGAGGCGCTGTCCGAGCCACGGTTTCAGACGTACCTCGGACACGCCAACGGCAACCAGGAGATGGGGATGCGGCAGTACGTGTGGAACGCCGCCCTCGCCAGCGGTTTGCACGGGCCCGTACACATGCTCGAGGTCACGTTGCGAAACGCTGTGCACGACCGCCTGAAGAACATCCACGGTGCGAGCTGGTTCGACCTTCCGGGCTTCCTCAGGGGATCCGAAGCGGGAATGATCAACGATGCCCGCAACTACCTCGCCGACCGCAACGAGTCGACGGCCCCCGACAAGATCATTGCTGAACTGAACTTTCGGTTCTGGGTAGCCATCTTCAGCCGCAAGTACGACCGGCTCTGGGTCAGCTCGCTGCAGGCGATCTTCTCGCCGAGACCGATTAGGCACGAACTTCATGAGAAGCTCGACCGCCTTCGTACGCTTCGGAACCGCATCGCACACCACGAGCCCATCCTCCACCGTCACCTCATGGCTGATCTGGCAGACATCAAGCAGATAGTGGGCTCGCTCTCTCCGGCGGTGCTCGACTGGCTGAACTGGCACGAGCGAGCGACTGCGAGGTTCGCAACACCGGCAACCGACATCGATCTGTTCTGATCGGCTGGCGCCTCAGCCCTTCAAGATCTCGCCGAGGCCGGCGGCTACTGCTTGGTCGGCCGCGGCGAAGGCGTGGGCGTAGACGCGCAACGTCATCGCTGGGTTTGCATGGCCGAGGCGGCCGGCGACTGTTCGCACGTCGTGGCCTTGACCGATCGCGACCGTGGCCGACCAGTGGCGCAAATCGTGCAGGCGCCACTTCGCATCGATGCCCGACATCTGGCGCGCCCGCTTCCACCACCAGCTGATGCGGTCGGGGCTGACCAGCTCGGGGCCGAGGCCGCACAGCCACGGGCCGTACGGCTCGCGCGCTCGGCGGAGCTTGTCGATCATCTCGACCGTGTCGCCGTCGAGCGTCACCGTACGCACGTTGGCCGTCTTGGTCGCTGCCTCGCGCAACTCGGGCGCGCCGTCGCCGCGCTTCGTGATCTCGATCGCCGAGTCGATCAGCAGTTGGCCGTCATGCTCGTCGGTCCATCGCAACGACGCCAGCTCGGCGCGGCGTGCGCCGGCGACGGCGGCAATGCGGAACGCCAACTCGGCTGCGGCATCGATCGACGCTGCCGCGGTCATCACGGCTCGCACATCATCGACGGTCATCACGGTTCGCTGCTGTGTCTTCGTGGACGGCAATCGGGCGAGTGAGGCCACGTTCGACGAGACCCATCCCCATCGCATGGCTTGCGAGAGCGCGGCGCGCAGCACGCCGTGTTGGTTCTTGATGCCGGCGTCGGCCATGCCCGCCTTGCGCAAGCGCGTATGCCACCGCTCGACATCGCCGACCGTCAGGCGCGCCAGCGGCACACGGGAGATCTGGTCCTTCTTGATCGAGCGCACGCGACTCTGCTGATCGCGAGCCGACGACGGCGCCCACGTGTCGACGTTCTGCTTCACCCACTCGTCGAGCACGTCGCTCACAGAGCGGCCCGCCGGCTTGGCCTTGCCGCCCGACGACTCGAGCTGGGCGCCGAGCCGCTGCGCGTCGCACTTGCCGCCGCGGACCGTGCGCGACATCTGCGTGGGGCGACCACGCGCGTCGGAGCCCGTGAACACACGGACCTCCCACACACCGGGGCGCTTTTCACGGATGGTCGCCATGCCCGCGACGATACGCCGAGGGTGTCACATCGTCTAGGGCTGATTGCTAGGGACGCTCTCCGCCAGCGGCAACGCCAGCAGAGCTGTCCCGTCGAAAATCACTCGATACGCAGGCCAGATATGGCCCGAGCGATGACCAGTTGCTGGATCTCGCTCGTGCCTTCGAAGATCGTGTGGATCTTGGCATCGCGATGCCAGCGCTCGACGGGGTATTCGCGGGTGTAGCCGTATCCGCCGAGGATCTGGATCGCATCTTCGGTGACCCGCACGGCGACTTCCGAGGCCTTGTACTTGCTCATCGAGCCTTCGCCGTTCTTGAAACCGCCGTTGCGGGCCAGCCAGGCGGCACGCCAGATCAGCAGCCGGGCGGCGTCGATCTCGACGGCCATGTTGGCCAGCTTGAAGGCGATCGCCTGGTGCATGACGATCGGCTTGCCGAACGCCTTGCGCTCCTTGGCGTAGTCCAGTGCGAACTCGTACGCGGCGCGTGCAATGCCGAGCGCCTGGGCGCCGACGGCCGGGCGGGTGGCTTCGAACGTGGTCATCGCCGGCTGCTTCTCGCCACTGTGGCCCATCTCGCGGGCCCGGGCCAATTTGGCGTCGAGCTTCTCCTTGCCGCCGAGCAGGCAGCGACCGGGGATCCGGCAATCGTCGAGCACGACCTCGGCCGTGTGCGAGGCACGGATGCCGTGCTTCTTGTACTTCTGCCCCATGCTCAGACCCTTGGTGCCGGGCGGGACGATGAACGATGCCTGCCCGCGGCCCTTCAACTCCGAGTCGACTGCCGCCACGACAACGTGAATGTCGGCGATGCCGCCATTGGTGATCCATGCCTTCGTACCGTTGAGCACCCATTCATCGGTGGCCTCGTCGTACACGGCCCGGGTGCGCAACGACGAGACGTCGGAGCCGGCGTCGGGCTCGCTGACGCAGAACGCACCGAGCTGGATCTTCTTGGCATCGCCGTAGCACTGCGGGATCCACTCCATCACTTGCTCGGGCGTGCCGTTGCCACTGATGCCGGCGGCCGCCAGTGCCGAACCCATGATCGCCATGCCGATGCCAGCGTCGCCCCAGAACAGTTCCTCGATCGCCACGGGCAAGGTGAGGCCCGTCGGGTCGCCGAAGCTGTTCATCAGGAACTCCCAGCCGTACAGGCCGATCTCGGCCGCCTGCTCGACGATCGGATAGGGGAACTCCTCGCGTTCATCCCATTCGTGACCTGCGGGGCGAATCACATCTTCGGCGAAGTCGTGCACCCACTTCTGGATCTGCAATTGGTCTTCGTTGAGCGCAAAATCAACCATGGTCACTCCCGGTCCAGCAATGTTACCTGCCGGTAACTATACCGCCGGGTAACCGGGGACTGTCAAGCAGAAATGACCGATCTGGCTAGCTACGAGGGATGGCCAACAGCGCCGGAGCGATGGTCTCGTAGATCAACTTGGCGCCGGGTTTGTACACGTGCACCCCATCCCAGCGATAGCCGAGATCGGTCGAGATTGCCGGGTCGTTGCACCACTGCGTCGGGCCGTCGACGAACGAGACGTTGGCGGGATCGGCGGCGGCGACCTGGCGCAACAGCTGGTTCAGGTGAGCCACGCGGGCATCGTCGCCTCGTTCGGGCAGTGCCGGCACGCCGGCGCCCTTGACGTCTTTCGGCCGCATGCACGGCACCTCCAGCAACGCCACCTTCGAACCTGCTGCACGCAGCGCGGCCACACCGGAACCGAGGTTGTCGATGAACCGCTGATCGGCCGCCGGGGTGTTGAAGGCGATCAACTGACCGCCGACCTCGACGTCGAACACATCCCACGCGCCCAACACGACCAGCGCGATCTGCGCCTTGCCCTTGCTGGCCGCCGTGCCCCACTTGTCGGCCCACCCCCCACAGTCGGCGAACGATCGGCTGAAGCTGCTGCGCGTCGAGCGCACCTTGCCGTCGTCGTAGACGCTGCAACCCTCGACGGAGCCGTCGCTGATGGTGAATGCGCTGTCGATCCCCGTGGGGAGATTGATCGCCAGCGCATGCGCCTGCGAATCGCCGACGATCACCATGCGCGCCGGGCCGGCCGGCTGGACGGGTGCGACCGTGACGACCGCGGTGGTCGGCACCACGCTGGCCCCGGGCAGAACCACGGCAGTCGCTGCTGTCGAACTCGGCGCGGCTGCAACCGCAACCGCGCCGGGAGCCACCGGTTGCACCTTGGAGAGGTCGATGGCCACATCGGGACCGCCGGCGGCGCGGTCGAACCGCTGCACCCGCGTGTAGTACATCGCCAACGAGGCGACGAGCACCGCGCCGACGACCCCCGCAGCAATCGTGCGCGTCGACCAGTCGGAGTCGCGCGGTCGTTCGAACCACTTGCGCAGTGACCCTTTCCGGATCGGTGTCTCGATGTAGACGTATGAGAACTCCGATACCACGATGGTCAGCGACATGGCCATGATGAACTTGGTCCACGAACCGACGTAGGCACCGCAGAGCACGGAGATCGGCCAACTCCACAGATACACGCCGTACGACCGCTTGCCCAGCGCGACGAGGGCCGGCGAGGAGAAGAACGTGCGGGCCACCAAGGCGGCAGGGTGCACCACCGCTGCCACGACCACCAGCGAAAGGATCGACACCACTGCCAACTGCCAGCGGTAGATCGACCGATCGGTGAGGTGGGCAGTCGCGAAGGCGTAGACGAGCATGGCGGTCGCGCCGAGGCCGGCGACGTTCAACATCACACCGGTGCGACCCGGTGCGGTGGATCGGGCCCTCCACGGGCGCCACAGGAATGCTGCACCCGCGCCCAGCAACAGGCCGCTCGACCGCGTGAGCGTCGACAGGTACAAGAAGTTGGTGCGGTCCGACGTCAGCGCGGTAGGAGACGCCAACCACCAGGTGATCACCATCACGGCACCGGCGGTGAGCAGGATGGCGCGCCCGATCTGGGCGGGTCGTTTGCTGTTGCGAGTGATCAGCACGAACGCCAGCGGCCACAGGAGGTACCACTGCTCCTCCACCGCCAGGCTCCACAGGTGACGCAGCGGTGAGAAGTTGCCGAAGTACTGCGCGCCGCCGAAGATCTGGCCCCAGTTGGCGAAGTAGAAGATGCCGGGCAGGAGGTCGCGATGCAGGTCGGACTGTTGCTGTGCGGTGCCGAGCAGGGCCACCCAGATCCCGATGGCGATGAGCACGCCGAACAGTGCCGGCAGCAGGCGGCGGGCTCGTCGCAACCAGAACTGACGAAGGCGCACCCCGGCGCTGCGCTCGCGCTCCTCGAGGAGCAGCGACGTGATGAGGTAGCCGGATACGACGAAGAACACCTCGACGCCGAGGAAGCCTCCATGCATCCATCCGAAGCCGGCGTGATAGAAGATGACGGCGATCACCGAGACCGCTCGCAAGCCGTCGAGGCCCGGCTGGTATCCCATGGGTGTCGCGGTGCGACGGGTGGGCAGCGAGTCCGACCGCCAACGAGCCTCGAAGTCGGCAAGCCGATCGAGGGCGCGGTGTTCGAGGGTGTCAGTCATTGATCTCCACATTCTCGCAGCCGTCGGCAGCAACGACTGACATTCGGGCATCGCGGCCCCATGTCACAGCCAGAGCCATCGCCACGACGCACAACAGAGAACCGGCCATGTACGGGCTCCAGATACCGACCCGGTCGAACATCGCCCCGGCCGCAGGCGGACCCAGCACACGACCGACAGCGTTTGCCGACTGCTGATAGCCCAGCGCCTCGCCGCGGCGATCGGCGGGCGCGTGCTGCGTGACCAGCGAGGTGAGCGACGGCGATGCCACGCCCTGCCCTACTGCCAGCAGCAGCAGGGCGATGATCAACACCGGCCACACCTTGGCCAGCGCCGTCACGGCCAGGCCGGCGATCAGCAGAGCGAGCCCGACCTCGAACAGTCGTTGCGTGCTGAACCGCGCGACCAACCTGCCGTAGCCCCCTCCCTGAATCGCGACCAGTACCAGGCCGACGCCGAGGAAGACCGCAGCCGAGGATGCCTCGGTGAGGCCGAACCGACGATCGCCGAACAACGAGAACGTCGCCTCGAACGCGGTGAACGCGATCACCGTGATGAAGCCGATGATCGCGAGGTGACGCAGGATCGGCGACATCGGCGCTGTCGGGCCCGCGTGGCGAGCGCGGTCGTGGGGGTGGCGGGTCTCGGGCAGGCGAATCATCGCTGCGATCGCGTTGATGCTGGCCAACACCCCGGCGACGTAGAACGGAACGTGAGGGCCACCGAGTGCGGCAAGACCGCCAATGGCCGGCCCGAGGACGAAGCCGACACCGAATGCTGCACCGAGCATGCCGATGAGCGCGGGACGCTGCTCTTCCGGTGCGATGTCGGCGACCGCTGCTTGGGCAACCGACAAGCTGCCACCCGACGCGCCGTCGACGATCCGGCCGGCGAACAGCAACCACAACACACCCGCAGCCCCAGTGATGAAACTGCCCACCGCCGTGCCAATGAGCGAGATGACGATCACGGGCTTGCGACCGATGCGATCCGACAACCGCCCGAGCAATGGCGCACACAGCAGTTGGGCGAGGGAGAACGAGGCGAACAGGAAGCCGACGGTGAGGCCCGACGCCCCGAAGCGTTCGGCATAGCGACCGAGGATCGGCACGATGATGCCGAAGCCGACGAGGTCGAGCGCCACCGTCGTCCAAATCGTCCAGTAGCCCTTCGGCACTGGAGTGCGCTCTCGCTTTGCCACGACCCCCCGTTTTATCTGATGGATGACTGTAGGCAGCACCAGCGTGGTCGACGGAGCGCAAAATGGGGCTAGCCCCGCCACTACCGGGGGGGAAATGGCGGGGCTAGATCGGTGGGGCGCGGCGGCGTGCGAGGTTCACGCCCCGTGGCCGCGCCAGTCGGGGTGCCCAGTGAACTGCGGACGGGAATCGATGCCGTGGCGAGGGGCCAGTGCAGCACCCACGAGTAGAGCCAGCAGAACCAAAACTGCCATGATGAATCATCTCCTTGAATCGAAGTTGTACGTTAGTATCGTCCCATGCGATCAATAAGGGAAATAGATATAAATGCTGAAATCAATCGGTGAATTCGATCTACCCCTCGGCGTTGAAGTGCGCCATCTCATGGCGCTGGAAGCCGTCGCCCAGACCGGCTCGTTCTCCCAGGCGGCGACCCGCCTCGGATACGCACAGAGCGCGATCTCCCAGCAGATCTCGACGCTGGAGAAGGCCGTGGGCCACCGACTCGTCGATCGGCCCGGCGGCCCGCGTTCGGTGTCACTCACCGAAGCCGGCAAGGTGCTGCTCGAGCACGCCGGTCACATCATCGCCCGCCTTGCCGCGGCGAAGGCCGACCTCGACGCGATGGCTGCGGGCGATGCCGGTGTGCTGCGAGTCGGCACGTTCCAGTCGGCCAGCAACCGGCTGCTGCCGCCGACGCTCGCCCTGTTCCGCACGTCGTGGCCCGACATCAACGTCGAGTTGCGCAATGAACCGATCATCAGCAACGTCGAAGGGTTGATCCGCGCCGGCCAGGCCGACCTGGCGTTCGCCGACGTGGCCTCGCTCGACGACTCGTACGCGATGGTCGAACTGATCCGCGATCCTCAGGTGCTGATCACCGCCCCCGATCACCCGCTGGCGCAGTCGGACACCATCGATCTCGCCCAACTCTCGGGCGCGCGAATGATCTCGATGCCGGTCGGCGACCCGTGCGCCACGCGGGTCGCCCGGGCCCTCGAACGGGTGGGCGCCGAACCCGACATCGTCTTCCGCAGCGACGACAACCTCACCACGCAACGGCTGGTCGCCATCGGGCTGGGCGTGGCCATCGTGCCGTTGCTCACCATCGAGCGCTCGATCCCCGATGCACGTGTCGCCATCCGTGGACTGAAGGCCAACCTCGACCGCCAGATCGGCATCATCTGGCATCGAGACCGGTTGCAGTCACGTGCTGCCGAAGGCTTCATCCACACTGCGATGCACATCAGCAGCGACGTCGACATGCCCGGTGTCCCGTCGATGTCGTCCACCGCCTGACGCCGACCGCCCAAGCCCGTCGGGCGCGATTCCGGTACTGGAGATTCGTGTGTCGCGCCCGACTGGGCGCAGGCTCAGCGGCGGAGGGTGGTGCCGGCTTTGGTGGTCTCGACCGTCCAGCCGGCGGCTTGCAACTCGGCACGGATGGCATCGGCGGTGGCGAAGTGCTTGGCACTTCGGGCCGCATCGAGCGCGGCGGCCTTGGCGGCGTCTTCGTCGGGTACGTCGCCGCCCGCGTTGAGCACGAGACCGAACGCTGTGCAGATCTCGTGGACCGCGGCGACGAGCGACGAGGCAATGGGGTCACCCGAGTCAAGCGCCGCGTTGGCTCGACGCACCGTGTCGAACAGCAAGGCCGTCGAACCGGGAGTGTCGAGGTCGTCGTCCATCCGCTCGCGGAACTTGGCGAGCACCTCGGGATCGGCGTCGGCCGCACCGACACCGGCGGTGCGTGAGGCGAACGAGTCGAGCCCGGCGAGGGCGTTGACCGAGGCGTCGATGTTGTCCTGCCCGACCGAGACCGGGCCGCGGTAGTGCGATTGCAGCAGCAACATCCGGTACGCCCTGGGGTCGTAGTGATCCATCAGGTCGAGCAGGTTGGCAACGTTGCCGAGGCTCTTCGACATCTTCTCGCCCTCGGCATCGACGACGAACCCGTTGTGCATCCAGTGGTTGGCAAACCGCTTGCCCAAAGCGACAGCTTGGGCGCGCTCGTTCTCGTGGTGCGGGAACTTGAGATCCATCCCACCGCAGTGCAGGTCGAAGCCCTCACCGAGGATGTCGAGGCTCATCACCACGCATTCGCTGTGCCACCCAGGCCGGCCGTCACCCCACGGCGACGGCCATGACGGCTCACCCGGCTTGGCCAACTTCCACAACACGAAGTCGGCGGGATGGCGCTTGTTCTCGGCACCGAACACCTCGCGGTCACCGCCGCCTTCGATCATGTCGGAGAGGTGTTGGTTGACCAGCAACCCGTAGTCCTCCACCGACTCGACGCTGAGGTACACGCCGTCATCGGTGACGTAGCCACGGCCGATCTCGACCAACTGACCGATCATCGTCACCATCTGTTCGACGTACGCTGTTGCGTGCGGCACGTCGGTCGGTCGCTGCACACCGAGCTTGCCCATGGCTTCGAACCACACCGACTCGCACTT
>JANMNE010000404.1:0-9093 GCA_031373785.1 Ilumatobacteraceae bacterium | reverse complement strand
GTCACCAAGGACAACACCACGATCGTCGACGGCGACGGTGCTCCCGACGACGTTGCCGGCCGCATCAATCAGATCAAGGCCGAGATCGAGAACACCGACAGCGACTGGGACAAAGAGAAGCTGCAAGAGCGTCTCGCCAAGTTGGCCGGCGGCGTTGCCGTCATCAAGGTCGGTGCAGCCACCGAGGTGGAGCTGAAGGAGAAGAAGCACCGCATCGAAGACGCGGTGTCGGCAACTCGTGCAGCCATCGAGGAAGGCGTGGTCGCCGGCGGCGGCGTCGCTCTGGTTCGGGCCCGCAAAGCCGTTCTCGCTGTCGTCGAGAGCCTGACCGGCGACGAGGCCACCGGTGCCAAAACCGTGTGGGAATCGCTGACCGCCCCGTGCCGGCTGATTGCCGACAATGCAGGCATGGAAGGCGCAGTCGTCGTTCCGCAGGTCGAGGCCGCCAAGGGCTCGATGGGCATGAACGCGGCGACCGGTGAGATGGTCGACCTGGTCAAGGCTGGCATCATCGACCCGGCCAAGGTCACCCGCGCTGCGTTGCAGAACGCTGCGTCGATCGCCGCGCTGGTGCTGACCACCGAGTGTCTCGTGGCCGACAAGCCCGAGAAGAAGTCGGCGATGCCCGCAGGTGGCGGCGGCATGGGCGGCGGAATGCCGGGAATGGGAATGATGTGACCCGCTGAGGGGTTAGACATATCACCCCCCAACCAACGGCCTCGGTGCTGCGAGCAATCGCCGCCGGGGTCGTTGGCTTTTTCCGACAGGTAGGCTCCCGTCGATGGCAGTCACGTCCAAGCGTCCGTTCTGGATGCACCAAGTGGTCGAGTACATCCTCGGCGGCGCGATGGTGGCCTCCGGGTTGCAGAGCCCGACACCGGTCGTGCCCAGCGTGGTCGGCGCCGTCATCATGCTGCACGCGGCGATCACGATCGGTCCGCTCGGCGCCTTCCGCGTCATCAACCGGGCCGTGCACCGCGTCGTCGATGTCGTGGTGATCGCGATCGAGGTGCTCGCCGCGGTGCAACCGTGGATCAACCTCGAGTCGGCGACTCGGATGATCATGATCGGCATCGCCCTCGTGCATCTGTTCGTGTGGTGGAACTCCAGCTTCGCCACGCGAACGAAGGCCGCACCCATCTCCGCCGAGGGCGGGCGCAGTACCGAGATCGGCCGGATTGCCGGCCGGTTGGTGGGGAACGGGGTCAATGTCGTGCGCCGTCCACGCGGGGATCATCGGTAGCCTGAGGGCATGTCGTTCGTCCCACCACCACCGGATCTCCACAAGCTGCAGACCGCGTGGGAAGAGTGGGAGCGCGGCGAGCAGCCGCCGGGCAAAGTGCTCGCCAACCTGAAGACCGCTGGCATGGCGGTCGTGCTCGCCCAGCTCGTCGAGAGCGGTTGGAGCCCCACTGCGTAGTTCGCAATGGCGTGACGGCGGCGACCAGCGCATCCCCCGGCCGCGTGGTTGGGCATACGGCGCCGAGGCTCCGTGGAACGATCGGGTCCGACAGGTGTCGGCAGCCGACGTGGTGGCCGCGGTTGCCGGCCGCCCGCATGCCGACGACACGCCACCGCACGACACCCTCCGGGCGTCAGCGGTGTTGGTGGCGCTGACCGACGGCGTCGACGGCGCCGAGGTGCTGCTGACCCGTCGGTCGGTGGCGCTGACGAGCCATCGCGGCGAGATCAGCTTCCCCGGTGGTCGGGTCGACGGCGGCGAGACGTTCGAGGCCGCGGCCCTGCGCGAAGCGCACGAGGAGGTGGCCCTCGATCCCTCGGCGGTGCAGCTCGGCGGTCGGCTCGACCCGATCTCGACGATGGTCAGCCGCAGCTTCATCGTGCCAGTGGTGGGCACCATCGATCATCAACCGGTGCTGCGGCCGGCAGCCCACGAGGTCGAACGCATCATGTGGGTGCCCCTTGCGGAGCTGACCAGGCTCGACACGTTCCGTGAGGAGATCTGGGACTTCGGGGGAGAACGGCGCCCGATCTTCTTCTTCGAGCTCGACGATGAAACCATCTGGGGGGCCACGGCGCGAATGCTGCACCAACTGTTGCGAGTGGCCCTGGGCGTCGACGGCCCAGAGCCACGCGCATTGTGATCTGAAGCCCTACGGCCCGCCGGCGACGCGTACGGCCGAGTAGAACGCCCGTGCCCAGGCGAGACACGTCGGCTCGTCGTACCACGGTCGTGACCAGCAGTGCCGCTTCATGTCAGCCAGGAACAACCGGTCGACACGCTTGCGGGTGCTGCCCGTCCAATGCCCCGACCCGTAGCGATCGTCGAGGAGCTGGAGGTTGCGGTACCCGAAGTCGTGGCGGCGGCAGGCGTTGGTGAAGTTGAACGAGCGGCCGGTGTTGCCGACCAGAGGAGCCGAGCAGAAGTCGGTCGACCAGTCGTACCAGTCGTCGCTGCCGACCGCGGCGACGAACGACGTGATGGATGTGGAGTAGAGCATTCGCTCGACGAGGGCCTGATCGGCCGATGCGGAATGAACGGGACCGGCGTCAGCCGGTGATGCGACGGTCAGCACACTCGTGACCGCGATGAACACGTGGAGAAGTCGTCTCATCGGTGCTCCTCGGTTTGTCATGTCCACGGTGGGACTCGGCGGAGTCAATCATCGACCGGCGCGCCGTGCAACCCTGCGCCCGAATTTGCGCCGTCGTTCTCGGTCGACGGGCGGGCGGTACGGTGGCCCGGTGACACCCGAGGACTTCAAGAAGCGTGGCTACCAGCTGATCGATTGGATCGCCGACTACGTCGAGAACGTCGAGCAGCAGCGGGTCACGTCCACAGTGGAGCCAGGCGAGGTCCGCGCCCAACTCGACGAGCACCCGCCGGCGACGCCCGACGGTTTCGACGCGGTGATAGCCGATACCGACCGCATCATCGTGCCTGCGTTGACCCACTGGTTGCACCCCAACTTCTTCGCGTACTTCCCCGCCAACTCGTCGTACCCATCGATCCTCGGTGATCTCCTGACCGCCGGTCTCGGGGTGCAGGGCATGAGTTGGGTCACGAGCCCGGCCTGCACCGAAGTCGAGACGTTGATGGTCGACTGGATGCAGGAGCTGCTCGGCCTGCCGCAGTCGTTCCGCTCGACCAGCGCGACCGGTGGCGGCGTGATCCACGGATCGGCCAGCGAGGCGACGCTTGCATCGATCCTGGCGGCGCGATGGCGCATCACCGAGGGGGCCGTCAACCGTGACGGCGACACATCTCGACTAGTCGCCTATGCGACGTCGCAGGCGCACTCCAGCATCGAGAAGGGCCTGCGCATCGCCGGCATCGGTACGGATCGCCTCAGGGTCGTGCCACACGACGAGGCGTTCGCGATGCGGCCCGAGGCGCTGGCCGAGATGGTCGCCGCAGACCGCGCCGCCGGGCTGATCCCGTTCTGGGTCTGCTCGGCGCACGGCACGACGAGCTCGCTGGCGTTCGACCCCACCGTCGCGATCGCCGAGATCGCCCACCGTGAAGGCATGTGGCTGCACGTCGATGGCGCCATGAGCGGCATCGCTGCGCTGGTGCCAGAGTACCGATGGGTCAACGCCGGCCTCGAGCACGCCGACAGCTACTGCACCAATCCGCACAAGTGGATGGGGATCAACTTCGACTGCGACCTGTTCTGGACCGCTGATCGCACCGCCCTGCTGGGCGCGTTGAGCATCCTGCCCGAGTACCTGCGATCGCAGGCGGCCGAGAGTGGCGCCGTCATCGACTACCGCGACTGGCAGGTCCCCTTGGGACGTCGCTTCCGTTCGTTGAAGCTGTGGTTCCACCTGCGCATCGACGGCGTCGAAGCAGTGCAGGAGATGATCCGCGAGCACGTCCGGTTGACGCAGCTCTTGGTCGAGTTGGTCAGTGCCGATGCACGCTTCGAGATCGTCGCGCCACACCCGTTGAACCTGCTGTGCCTCGTCGCGAAGGACGGCGACGCGGCGACCGATCGTCTCATCGAGCAGGCCAACGCAACCGGCACCGTGTTGTTCACCCGCACCGTGCTCGACGGCCGCTCGGTCCTGCGATTCTCGATCGGTGCTCGCGCCACGCAAGAGCGTCACGTCCGTGCGGGCTGGGAGCTGCTGCAGCAACTGCTGTAGTCGCGCCGCAGATCGCCAGCGCAGGCGCGCCGACCGGTGCGGTGTGTGTCGGTTGTCGCGGACCGGGTCAGATCCGACTCACGGCAGCTCGGGAACCGGCGCATGTCGGTGACCTTCGACTTCCAGGCGGCGTCTCGCGACATCGGCAACACCAGGTCTGCGATGCTGGTGGTCCCAGGAGGCTCAGCCGTCTCGCGGCGAGCGGCCCGCGCCGGTCAGGGCGTCGCGGGCCTTCACGCCTCGGGCAATCCGCCAGCCGATGAAGGTCAACCCGGCGGCGAGGGCGAGGAAGACCAGGTAGGTGTGGCCATCGGCGCGGGCCTTGCTGCCGCAGTTGGCAGACTCGACGGTACCGACGCAGTTGCCGACGTCGTTGTTGTCGGGCAGTAGGTCGTTGGTCACCGGTGGGGCAATGGGTGGCGTGGTGGCGACGGCGTGCATCGAGGGGGCCATCGCCGTCAGCAGAAGTCCGACCACGCAGATCCGCCACAGCTTTGTCACGGGGTCATCGTCGCATCTCGCGCAGCGTCTTCACACATCACCATCGGAGAAACTGCCGGGGAATCATCCCCACCGCCTACCATCGAAGGGAATGGTGAAGCGCAACGAAACGGTGCTGGTGGTCGACTTCGGGGCGCAGTATGCGCAGCTGATCGCGCGGCGTGTCCGCGAGCTGAACGTCTACAGCGAGATCGTGCCCCACCGGATCACGGCGGCCGAGATCAAGAACGACCCGCCGGCTGCGTTGATCCTGTCCGGCGGCCCGAAGAGCGTGCACGTCGAAGGCGCGCCCTCACTCGACCCGGAGATCTACGAGCTCGGCATCCCCATCCTCGGCATCTGCTACGGCACGCAGCTGATCGCCCAACAACTGGGTGGCGAGGTCGGGCGAGGGATGCGCGGCGAATACGGTCGAGCCAAGCTGGAGGTGGCCGACGGTCCCACCGCATTGCTGCACGATCTGCCATCGACGCACGACGTGTGGATGAGCCACTTCGATGCAGTCACCAGGGTGCCCGACGGGTTCATCGCCACGGCCTCGACGGCGGACGCACCCGTTGCCGCGCTGGAAAGTGCTGCCCGCAAGATCTGGGGAGTGCAGTTCCATCCCGAGGTCGTGCACTCGCCGCACGGCATGGTGGTGCTGCGGCGCTTCCTCCACGATCTCGCCGGATGCCCTCCGACGTGGACGATGGGTTCGATCATCGACGAGCAGGTTGCTGCCGTGCGCGCCCAGGTCGGCGATGCCCGGGCGATCTGTGGCTTGAGCGGTGGGGTCGACTCGGCGGTCGCGGCCGCGCTGGTCCACAAGGCGATCGGCCACCAGCTGACGTGCATCTACGTCGACACGGGGCTGATGCGCCTCGGCGAGAGCGATCAGATCGTCGAGACCTTCCGCCGCAACCAGGGCATCGAACTGATCCACGTCACGGCCGGCGACCGTTTCTTCGACGGTCTGGCCGGGGTCACCGAACCCGAGGCCAAGCGCAAGACGATCGGCGAGCTGTTCGTTCGGGTCTTCGAGGAGAACACGGGCGGGCTGACCGATGCGGAGTACCTCGTGCAGGGCACGCTGTATCCGGACGTCGTCGAAAGTGGCGGAAGCGACGGCACCGCAGCGGTGATCAAGAGCCACCACAACGTGGGAGGCCTGCCCGACGACATGACGTTGCAGCTCGTCGAGCCGTTGCGGACGCTGTTCAAGGACGAGGTCCGCCGCCTCGGCCACGAGCTCGGCCTGCCCGACGAGATCGTGTGGCGTCAGCCCTTCCCGGGCCCGGGCCTCGGTGTGCGGATCATCGGCGAGGTCACACCGGAACGTGTCGCGATCCTGCAACTTGCCGACGCCATCGTCCGCGAGGAGATCCACAACGCCGGCCTCGACCGGGAGCTGTGGCAGGCCTTCGCGGTGCTGGCCGACATCCGCTCGGTGGGCGTGATGGGCGACGAGCGCACGTATGGCCACCCGATCATCATCAGGGCCGTGACCAGCGACGATGCGATGACGGCGGACTGGGCGAGGTTGCCGTACGACTTGTTGGAGACGATGTCGAACCGAATCATCAACGAGGTCAAGGGGATCAACCGCATCGCCTACGACATCACGTCGAAGCCGCCCGGCACCATCGAGTGGGAGTGACGAGGGCGCAGCGTCCGTCGGTGTGACATCGACCGCGTTTCGACATCGGTTCGTAATAATTGGTAGGCTTGCTCCCGCATGCGGTTCAGGGGCATCCATCTTCGATCTCTCGCGGCCGCTCTTGCGGTCTGCAGTGTGCTGTCGTCGGTCACCGTCGCCAGCGCAGACAGCGTCGGGAGCCAGAAGCAGAAGGTTGCGCAGCTCGCCGACCAGCTCGACAACCTCGACAACCGCCTCGGTCAGCTCGACGAGGACTACGGCGCGGCGCAGGACAAGAAGGCGCAACTCGACCAGGAGATCGCCGACTCGCAAGCTCGCATCGCCCAGCAAGAAGCACGCCTCGGCCAACTCGCCGGTGTGCTCGGCGACATCGCTGTCGACAAGTACGTCACCGGCAGCGCCCTCGAACTGAGCCCACTGTTCTCCAACGCCGCCGCGTACTCCGAGGCCGAGCAGAAAGATTCGCTCAGCCGCCTGGCGCTCGACAACGGTGCAGGCAGCACCGACGAGATGCTGGCACTGTCGGAGGATCTCGCCAGGGAGCAGGCCTCGCTTGCTAGCAAGCAGCAACAGGTCGCCGATCTGGTCGCCGAACTCGACTCCAAGCTTGCCGAAGCCAACCAGCTGCAGACCGAGTACCAGCAGAAGCTCTCATCGGCTCAGGCCGACCTCGGCGTCGCCATCGAGCAGGAGCGTCAGCGTCGGGCCGAGGCCGCTGCGGCTGCCGAGATCGCCAAGCAGAAGGCCGAGGCTGATGCCGACGCCGCAGCAGCCGCTGCCAATTCGCGCAAGGCTGCGTCGACTACGCCGACCGCCCCGCGCGGTGGTGGAACCGGTGGCGGCTCCGGTGGAAGTACTCCCGCCGACCCGCCTGCCGGTGGCGGTGGTGGTGGTTCGGGTGGGGGAAATCCGGCGCCACCCGTATCGTCGCTGGCCGGCATTGCCGTGAACGCGGCGATGAGCCAGCTCGGTGTGCCCTACCGATTTGCGGCTGAGTCTCCGGGGTCGGCCTTCGACTGCTCGGGTCTCACGAAGTACGCCTGGGGCCAGGCCGGGGTGTATCTGCCCCACCAGTCCGGCGCCCAGTACGGGTCGATCCCACACATCTCGCAGAGCGAGATCCAGCCGGGTGACCTGATCTTCTACAAGTCGCCGATCGGCCACGTGGCGATGTACATCGGCGGCGGCTCGCTGGTGCATGCGCCGCGTACGGGCGATGTCGTCAAGGTCGCTGCAGTCAACTGGGCCGCGGTGGTCGGAATCGGCCGACCGGGCTGACCACCGGTACGGTGTCGGCCTGTGCAGGGCATCGACACCGTTCGAGTCAGCTCATGGCTCGAGGCGAACATCCCTGGTGCCACGCCACCGTTCGACTTTGCGTTAATCGCCGGCGGCCGTTCCAACTTGACCTACTCGGTCACTGATTCCGATGGCGGGCGATTCGTCCTACGCCGCCCGCCTCTCGCCCAGGTGCTGGCGACCGCACACGACATGGCGCGCGAGCACCGCATCATCTCGGCGGTGGGCCGTACGAACGTGCCCGTGCCGCCGGCCCTCGGCGTGTGCACCGACGATGCCGTCAATGGCGCACCGTTCTATGTCATGGGCTTCGTCGACGGAGTCGTGCTCGACAGCGTCGAGCGCGCCGCCGACCTGCCGCGGGAACGACGACCGCGTGTCAGCGAGCACCTCGTCGACGTGTTGGCCGATCTCCACGCCGTCGACATCGACGACGTCGGCCTGGGTGCCCTCGCCAAGCGGGAGGGGTACGTCGAGCGCCAGGTGAAGCGATGGTCGACCCAGTGGGCGCAATCCAAGACCCGCGAGTTGGCCGCGATCGACGAGGTCGCCCGACTCTTACGTGACCATCTACCGGTTCAGCAAGGCGTGTCGATCGCTCATGGCGACTTCCGTTTCGGCAACTGCCTCACCGACGTCGAGCGCGGGCGGATCAATGCTGTGCTCGACTGGGAGCTGTGCACGTTGGGCGACCCGCTCGCCGACCTCGGGTATCTCGGCGTGTACTGGTACGACGGCGATGCGGCGACGATCCGGGCCAACGACCCGACGTCGGCGGGAGGCTTCCCGGCGTTTTCCGATCTCGTCGAGCGCTATGCCCGCCGAACAGGTCGCGACGTGAGCGGCATCGCCTACTACATCGCGTTCGGGTGTTGGAGGCTTGCGGTGATCAGTGAGGGGGTGTATTCACGGTATGTGAACGGAGCCATGGGTGACCGCGGCGAGATCGACATCTCGACGTTCAAGGAGGCCACGGAATCGCTCGCCGAGCGCGCCCGTGGAGCGATCAAACAATGGGCATGACCAACGCCCTCGATGGCTGGGCTCCGGGCGAGTTCACTGCGGTCGGACGAACTCGGGCCGTGTTCCGCCGTGGCACGGGCCCTGGCGTCATCGTGATCCATGAGATCCCCGGCATCACCCCGAAGGTGGCGTCGTTCGCCAACGATGTGGTCGCCTCCGGGTTCACCGTGGTCATGCCGTCGCTCGTGGGCACCCCGGGTCGGGCACTGTCGGCGCCGTACGGAGCGACCTCGATGTTCAAGGTGTGCGTGGCTCGCGAGTTCACCAACTGGGCGCTGCACAAGACCTCGCCGATCATCGCCTGGTTGCGAGCGCTGGCCGCCGACCTGCACGCCTCGGCCGGCGGGGCGGGCGTGGGTGCCGTCGGCATGTGCTTCAGCGGTGGGTTCGCGCTGGGGATGATGGTCGACCCGGTGGTGGTCGCACCCGTGTTGGCGCAGCCGTCGATGCCGTTCGCGCTCGGTAAGCCGGCGCGTCACGCCGACCTCAACCTTTCGCCCGCCGACGCGGAGCGCGTGGCG